>JBAWAV010000384.1:0-2025 GCA_049589475.1 Mycobacterium sp. | reverse complement strand
GGCCTACGACGAGGCGCTGCGCAAGAGCCACCACGCCGGAATGGACGCGGTCGGCGACGACGTCGGCACGCCCACCATTCACATCAACGGCACCGCATTCTTCGGCCCGGTGCTGTCGAAGATCCCGCGCGGCGAAGAGGCCGGCAAGCTGTGGGACGCATCGGTGACGTTCGCGTCCTACCCGCACTTCTTCGAGCTGAAGCGAAGCCGCACCGAGGGCCCCGAATTCGACTAGCGGCGACTGTCGGGGAAAGATCACGGTCATGCGTGTCTACCTCGGCTCCGACCACGCCGGTTACGAACTCAAACAGCAGATTATCGAGCACCTGAAAGAGACCGGCCACGAGCCGATCGATTGCGGCGCTTATACCTACGACGCGGAGGACGACTACCCGGCCTTCTGCATCGCGGCCGCACTGAAGACGGTGGCCGATCCAGACAGCCTCGGCATCGTGCTCGGCGGATCGGGCAACGGCGAGCAGATCGCCGCGAACAAGGTTCCGGGCGCCCGCTGTGCGCTGGCCTGGAGCGTCGAGACCGCGTCGCTGGCCCGCCAGCACAACAACGCGCAGCTGATCGGCATCGGCGGTCGCATGCACACCGTGCCCGAAGCGCTGGAGATCGTCGACGCGTTCCTGTCCACGCCGTGGTCGAAAGCCGAACGCCACCAACGGCGTATCGACATCCTCGACGAGTACGAGCGCACCCATGAGGCCCCGCCGGTGCCCGGCGCCGACGGGGCGTAGTCGGCGTGCCCGAAGGGCATACGCTGCATCGACTGGCCCGGCTGCACCAGCGGCGCTATGCCGGTGCGCCGGTGGCGGTTTCCAGCCCGCAAGGCAGATTCGCCGATGCGGCCTCGACGGTCGACGGGCACGTGCTGCGACGGGCCACCGCGTGGGGCAAGCATCTGTTCCACCACTATGTCGGCGGCGCGACGGTGCATGTGCACCTCGGCCTGTACGGCAAGTTCACCGAATGGACCACCGACGACGGGATGCCTGACCCGGTGGGGGCGGTCCGCATGCGGATGGTCGGCGCCGAATTCGGCACTGACTTACGCGGACCGACGGTCTGTGAAGTCATCGACGAAGCTCAGGTCGCTGACGTCGTCGCTCGCCTCGGGCCGGACCCGCTTCGTCGCGACGCCGACCCGGCTTGGCCATGGGAGCGAATCAGCAAGTCGCGCAGGCCGATCGGCGCACTGCTGATGGATCAGACCATCATCGCCGGCGTCGGCAATGTCTACCGCAACGAGTTGTTGTTCCGCCATGGCATCGACCCCTACCGCACCGGTCGCGCGATCGGTGAGCCGGAGTTCGCCGAGGTGTGGACCGATTTGGTGGACTTGATGAAAATCGGGGTGCGCCGCGGCAAGATCATCACGGTGCGGCCCGAACATGATCACGGTGCTCCCGCGTACGGTCCTCGCCGGCCCCGTACCTACGTTTACCGCCGTGCCGGCGATCCGTGCCGGGTGTGCGGAACTGCCGTTCGCACAGCCGAATTGGAGGGCCGTAACGTATTCTGGTGCCCGACGTGCCAGACGTAGCGGCACTCTCATCTGGCCTCCAGGTTCCGCAGGGCTGGCGCATAGCCTGTCCGAGTACGCATAAGTCCATGAACAAGTTGGCAAGCCGCGCCATCGCGACGGCGGTGATGGCAGCGGGTCTTGGCTTGGCCGGTCTGGGCGGCGTGAGCACCGCTCAGGCGCAACCGATACCGAACTGGTGTCCCGGCGACTTCTGGGATCCGTCGTGGGGAACGAACTGGGACTGGAATGCTTGCCATGGCACCTGGGTGGCGCCGTCGAACACGAGCAACGGACCCACTTTCGTGCAACCGCCACCGCGGATCATTAACCCCGGCGGACCCGGCGGTCCGGGACCGGGAGGCCCCGGTGCCCCTGGCGGTCCGGGGCCGGGTGGGCCTGGTGGTCCAGGTGGCCCAGGGGACCCAGGTGGCCCTGGCGACCCCGGCGGCGGGCATGGCGGACATGGCCCTGGGGGGCATGAGCCTGGTGGC
>JBAWAV010000383.1:0-1742 GCA_049589475.1 Mycobacterium sp. | reverse complement strand
GGAGAGCACTTCTATCCGGGCTGCGACTCCGTTGCTGGCGCAGGGCACTTATTCGGAGTGTGCACTATTCCCGGCAGCCCCTGGCCTGGGTACTCGATAGGCATGTGGCCGCCCTCATGCTGTCGGGGTGGAAGGCGGCCGATGCGCTGCGGTGTGGGACAAGCCAGAGGCGAGTGGGGGTTCGGGCAGTCGGTGGGCTCCTTCGGCGCGGAAGCCGTCCAGGAGCAGGGCCAGATGCCTGCGCCACAACTGTGGAGCGAAGTCGGCGGTCATCTCCACGGTGCGGGAGATGCCCCAGATGACGAAGGCCAGGTCTTCCACGGTGATGTCGTCGCGGAGTATGCCCGCCTGCCTGGCCCGGCGCATCAGTTCACCAACCGCGATTTGCCCCTCCTCCTGAAACCGCTCCGCGGCCGACGATGGCGGCAACCCGCGGGCAGCGACCTCGTTGAAGCCGCGGTCGGCTGCCTGGAGCTCGCAGACAGCGGTGAGGTAGCCGACGAACCCGCGCCAGGGATCGTCGTCGGCTAGTGCCCGCGCGGCGAGGGCAGCCATGGATTCGAGCCGGTCGGTGAACACCGCCTCGATCAGGTCCTCTCTAGCAGGGAACCTGTTGTAGAGCGTGCCGTTGCTGACCCCGGCGTGCCGCGCGATATCGGCCATGGCCACGTCGATGCCGCGCTCGGCGAACAGCTCGCGAGCGGCTGCCAGCAGTCGGTCGCGGTTGCGCTGTGCGTCGCCGCGCAACCGCCTGGGCTGCTCGGGCGTGGTTGACATGCGACCATTCTAATAAGTTGACGATGTCGTCATGTTCTCGCTAGCCTGACCCTAACATGACGAAATCGTCAACTTATCGAAGGAGATCACGTGTCCAAGACCATTGCCGTGTTCGGGGCCGGCCCGGGCATGGGACGTTCAATCGCCCGCCGCTTCGGCCGCGAAGGATTCAAAGTCGCTCTGGTCTCCCGCAACCGTGCACGGCTACAGGCCTTCACCGAGGACCTGGCCACTGATGGAATCGAGGCCGACGGGTTCGACGCCGACTTCGCCGACCGCGACGCGCTGCCCGATGTGATTGCGGCGATCACGTCGCGATTCGGGCCGATCGACGTGCTGGAATACGCGCCCTCCGGGCTCGACTGGCTCACTCGCCAGGTGACAGTGCGCGACGCAGACGCGGCATCCTTCGAGTTCCCGCTCGACCTGCTGCTGCGCACCCCGGTCACGCTGATCCGCCAGCTGCTGCCCGGCATGATCGAGCGCGGCGACGGCGCGGTCCTGTTCGGCCTGACGGTCAGCGCGAGCATCCCGGTCCCGCAACTCGGCAACGTCGGCACCGCGGCGGCAGCCGCCCGTCACTACCTGCACAACCTCCACGCCGACCTCGCGGGCACCGGCGTATACGCGGGCCTTGTGCAGGTCGCGGGCTTGGTAGGCGGCAGCGACGCAGCCGGGTTCGTCGCTCAGAACTGGGACCCGGCCATCCTGCCGGAACCGCTCGACCCGGCCGATCTCGCCGACGTCATGTGGGACCTGTACCTCAAGCGCGACAGGTTCGTTGAGGTCGTCGGCCTGGCAGGCGCATAACCCGGAGAACACCCTCGCCGGCTAACGCTCAGGAGAGGTCGCTGCCTAAGCAGCCCCCTCCTGAGCAGGAAGTTCCCAAGTGCGGCGCGCCGGCGTTATTCGGGAAGCACGGCTCTGGGAGGTACTAGGTTCGTTATCCGTGTCCAGGTCGCTGA
>JBAWAV010000382.1:0-13270 GCA_049589475.1 Mycobacterium sp. | reverse complement strand
GCCGCTCGGCGATCGCGGCGCAGCGCCGGTCGCGGACGTCGGCCGCGAACCGCTCCAGCTCATCGACGAAAATCGGATGCCCCTATCCGCTCACGTTCGCCTATTGGTGCTGCTCGCTCCTCAGTCTTGCTGAACAACTGCCAATAAGTAGGTAACAGCATCGGTTTGTCGGTCGAATGGTGACATCTGCGCGGGTCCGAAGCGAGTCACTAGATACCAGTCGAAGGCAACTGTTGGGTATCAATCTGGCCCACGGACGGCGACATGATGGGTTCATGGGTAACGATGAACGGATGCGCGCGCAGCCCTCGGTGGACGCGGCCTCACCGCCCACCCCTTCTCCGACCCTGCCTGCCGCGCGCCTGTCCGGTTATCGCCGCAACACCAGCTTCCGGTCGCGGCGCTCTCAGTTGTCACACGCTCAACAGCGGACCTGGGAGCGGCTGTGGCCGGAGCTCGGCTACGTCGCGAGGCCGCCGGGCGAATCCGAACTTCCCGGCGAACCGCTGGACACCCAGGCCTGGTTCGGCCGCAACGCCCCCCTTGTTCTCGAAATCGGCTGCGGCACAGGGACTTCCACTCTCGCAATGGCACAGTCCGAGCCGGACGTCGACGTCATCGCCGTCGAGGTCTACCGGCGCGGGCTGGCGCAGCTGCTGTCGGCGATCGACCGGGAAAACGTCACCAACATCCGGCTGATCCGCGGGGATGCCGTCGATGTGCTGGAACAACTGCTCGCGTCCGGCTCGCTGAGCGGGGTCCGGGTGTTCTTCCCCGACCCCTGGCCCAAGGCCCGCCACCACAAACGCCGGCTCCTGCAACCGGAGACGGTCGCGCTGATCGCCGACCGGCTGCGTCCCGGCGGGATCCTGCACGCCGCCACCGACCACGCCGGCTACGCCGAGCAGATCGCCGAGGTCGGTGACGCCGAACCGCGACTGTCCCGGCAGGCCGCCGACACCCAACCGGCGATCTCCGTGGTCCGTCCGACCACCAAGTACGAGAACAAGGCGCAGGACGCCGGTAGCGCGGTCACCGAAATGCTCTGGGAAAGACGCCAACCATGAGCCTGACCGACCACACGATCGCCGGGCCGGTGGCCGGCAGCCCGATACCCGATGCAGCGCCCGCGATCCGCCGCGTGCTGCTGGTCTGGGACGCACCCAACCTCGACATGGGCCTCGGATCGATCCTGGGCCGCCGGCCCACCGCGCTGGAACGCCCGCGCTTCGACGCGCTCGGCCGCTGGTTGCTGGCTCGCACCGCCGAGGTAGCGGCCAACCTGGACGGCGTTTCCGCCGAGCCCGAGGCCACGGTGTTCACCAATATCGCCTCGGGCAGTGCCGATGTGGTGCGCCCGTGGGTCGATGCGCTGCGCAACGTCGGCTTCGCGGTCTTTGCGAAGCCCAAGCTCGACGAGGACAGCGATGTCGACAGCGACATGCTCGAGCACATTGCGCAGCGCTCGCAGGAGGGATTGGCGGCGCTGATGGTTGCGTCGGCCGACGGTCAGGCGTTCCGCTTGCCGTTGGAGGAAATCGCCCACGACGGGGTACCCGTACAGGTGCTTGGATTTCGCGAACATGCGAGTTGGGCACTAGCGTCGGATACCTTGGAGTTTGTCGACCTGGAAGACATCACAGGTGTGTTCCGGGAGCCATTGCCGCGAATCGGCCTCGATTCGCTGCCTGAGAAGGGGGCGTGGCTACAACCGTTCCGGCCGTTATCTTCGTTGCTGACCTCGCGTGTGGCGACAACTTAAAACTATGCGCGGGTCCTCGCAGATCCAGTAAGGAGCTTACGTGTTCGCCTGGTGGGGTCGAACTGTATATCGCTTCAGGTACATCGTGATCGCAATCACGGTGGGGATGTCCCTCTTGGGCGGCATCTTCGGGATAAGTCTCGGCAAGCACGTGACGCAGAGCGGTTTCTACGACGACGGCAGCCAGTCCGTCAAGGCATCGGTGCTCGGCGACGACACCTACGGCCGCGACCGAACCAGCCACATCGTCGCCACCTTCACCGCCCCCAAGAGTCTCAGCGACCCGGCCTGGCAGCACCAGATGGTCGACGAGCTCAACGCATTCAAGAAGAACCACCCCGACCAGGTCGTCGGCTGGGCCGGCTGGCTGGCCGCGCCGACCAGCACCGACCCCGTCATCAAGGGGATGGCTAGCGAGGACGGCAAGCACACGTTCGTCAGCATCCCGCTCAAGGGCAACGACGACGACACAATCCTGACGAATTACAAGACCATCGAGCCGGATCTGCAGAAGCTGAATGGCGGCAAGGTCCAACTCGCCGGCCTGGAGCCGATCGCCAGCGCACTGACCGGCACCATCGCGACCGACCAGAAACGCATGGAAGTGCTGGCGCTGCCGCTGGTGGCGGTGGTGCTCTTCCTGGTCTTCGGCGGCGTCGTCGCGGCCGCGTTGCCCGTGATGGTGGGTGGCCTGAGCATCGCCGGCTCGCTGGGCGTCCTGCGATTCCTCACCATGTTCGGGCCCATGCACTTCTTCGCCCAACCGGTCGTGTCGATGATGGGTTTCGGCATCGCGATCGACTACGGGCTGTTTGTGGTGAGTCGCTTCCGTGAAGAGATCGCCGAAGGCTACGACACCGAGGCCGCGGTACGCCGCACAGTGATGACGGCCGGTCGCACGGTGGTGTTCTCCGCGGTCCTGATCGCCGTATCCGCGGCCAGCCTCTTCTTGTTGCCGCAGGGCTTCGTGAAATCGCTGACATACGCGGTGATCATCTCGGTGTCGCTGGCCGCGGTGCTGTCGATCACGCTGCTGCCGGCCTGCTTGGCAGTCCTGGGTCGCAACGTCGACGCGCTAGGTGTGCGCACCCTGTTCCGCATCCCCTTCCTGGCCAGCTGGACCCCGTCACGCGTCTACCTGAACTGGCTGGCCGATCGGCTGCAGAAGACCAAGACTCGCGAAGAGGTCGAGGCCGGGTTCTGGGGCAAGCTGGTCAACGTCGTGATGAAGCGACCGCTGGTCTTTGCGATTCCGATCGTCATCGGGATGATCGCGCTGGTCATCCCGCTGCACAACCTCTCCTTCGGCGGTATGAGCGAGAAGTATCTGCCGCCGAACAACTCGGTCCGGTTGGCGCAGGAGAACTTCGACAAGCTGTTCCCCGGGTACCGGACCAATCAGTTGACGCTGGTCATCGAAAGCAACAACGGCAGCAAGGTCACCGATCAACAGATCGCCGAGATCCGCAACGATGCCGCCTCGATCACCGGTTTCACCGACAAGACCTGGCAGGAGCGGGCCTGCCCCGCGATCGAGGGCAACCCGTGTGTCGCGGGACCGAATGGGACCACCAAACCCAAGAACGATTCGGTCCGGGTGATCCAGAACGGTCTGTCGCACGCCAGCGACGCGGCCAAGAAGCTCACCGAGCTGCGGTCGATCACACCGCCAAAGGGATTGACCGTGCTGGTCGGTGGCGTACCCGCCCTCGAACAGGACAGCATCCACAGCCTGTTCGACAAAGCTCCGCTGATGCTGGTCGTGCTGCTAAGCACGACGATGCTGTTGATGTTCCTCGCGTTCGGATCGGTGGTGCTGCCGATCAAGGCCGCCGTGATGAGCGCGCTCACCCTGGGCTCCACGCTGGGGATCCTGACGTGGATCTTCGTCGACGGCCATTTCTCCAAGTTGCTGAATTTCACGCCGACACCGTTGATGGTCGTGCTCATCGCGTTGGTCATCGCGGTCGGTTTCGGCCTGGCCACCGACTACGAGGTGTTCTTGGTGTCGCGGATGGTGGAGGCCCGAGCACGCGGCATGTCCACCGCCGAAGCGATCCGGATCGGCACGGCGACCACCGGTCGGCTGATCACCGCCGCCGCGCTGGTCCTGGCGGTGGTGGCCGGGTCGTTCGTGTTCTCCGACCTGGTGATGATGAAGTATCTCGCGTTCGGCCTGATGGCGGCGCTGTTGTTGGACGCCACCGTCGTCCGGATGTTCCTGGTCCCGTCGGTGATGAAGTTGCTCGGCGACGACTGCTGGTGGGCGCCGCACTGGATGAAGCGCCTACAGAACCGGTTGGGTCTCGGCGAGATTCACCTGCCCGACGAGCGTAAGAAGCCGGTGCCGCGCGCCCGCGCCGAGCGCCCGGTGATCGCCGCACGGACTGCCGCTGCCACCGCCACCGCCACCAAGCCGCGTCCGCCGCACGACCCCACCCATCCCGGCACCGACGGTCCGGCGCGGCCCAGCAGACCCGTTGGACCCACACCCCGGCCCGAGCCCCGTCCGCCGGTGCAGGAAGCACCGTCGGCCGCCGGCACCACGAAAATGCCGACCCCCGGTCGAGTCGAGCCGAAAGAGCCACCGACGACGCGTTTTTCGGCTCAGCCGAGCGCGTCAGCAGCACCCGCCCCGGGACGTGAGCGGCCACCCACACCGCAGCCTGCGCCAGAGCAACGCGACGACCGGGAGCTCGAGTCCTGGCTCAGCGACTTGCGCGGACCCGGCGACGGCGACCGTCCCGCGCCGTCGACGCAACCGTCCGCCGATCAAACCCGGGCGATGCAGATACCGCGCGAACAGACGTCGGCACAGCAGCCCGGCGAACCCGAGGACGCGACCACCGCGCTCCCCACGCCGCCACGGGATGAGAATGACTCCGACACCGCCACCGAGAAGTTGAACACTCGGGGCGAGAACACACCTCGTCGCCGCGGGGGCGGGCTCAGCGCCGCAGATCTGCTACGCCGCGAAGGGCGCATGTAGCGCCCAAATCGGCTCCGGCTACGAGCTTTTGAACTCCAGTTCATCCGGTTCGGCTTGCATGATCGAAGCCTCTTCGTCGTCGTCGGCCGCGGCCTCCGGGTCTTGAGCCAATAGCACCTTGAACGCGTTGTTGAAGAACGCGACCGTCGGGACCGACAGCAACGCACCGACGATTCCGGCCAGCACGCTGCCCGTCGAGATCGCCACGACCACCCCCAGCGGATGGATCGACACCGCCCGGCCCATCACCAGCGGCTGCAGGATGTGAGCTTCGAGCTGGTTCACCCCGATCAACACGCCCAGCGTGATCAGCGCATAGACGAATCCCTTTGCCAGCAGCGCCACGATCACCGCCAGGAAGCCGCTGATGACAGCACCCACCAGCGGGATGAAGGCGCCGAGGAACACCAACGACGCCAGCGGTAGCGCCAGCGGGACCGCCATGATCGCCAGACCGGTGCCAACTCCGGCGGCGTCGACCAGCGCCACCAGAAAGGTGGCCCGGACGTAGCCGATCAGCGAGCCGTATCCGGCGCGGCCGGCAGCGCGCACCCGCTCGCGAGCATGGGTCGGGAAGATCTTGGTGACGTACTCCCAGATGTTGCGGCCGCCGTAGAGGAAAAAGATCAGTGTGAAGAACATCAGCAATGCCGCGGTGACGATCTCGGTGATCGTGGCGGCGGTCGCGAGCGCGCCGCTGGTCAGCTTCTCCTCGTTGTTCTGCAGCGCCTGAATCGCCGAGTTGCCGGCGTGGTCGATCTGTTGGCGGCTCAGGTGCAGTGGACCTTCGATCAGCCATTTTTTGGCCGAGTCGATGCTGCGCTCGACCTGGTTGACCAGATCGGGCACACCGACCACGAACTGGCTGATGACGAAGGTCAGAATGCCACCCAGAATCGCGAAGCCACCCAGAATCACCAACGCGACCGCGCCGCCGCGCGGGGCGCCGCGGCGGTCGAGGAAGTCCACCACCGGAACCAGCAAAGCGCTCAGCATCAACGCGAGAAGCAGTGGCACGACGATGATTTCGAGTCGCTTGATCACCCATAGCAAGGCCACCAGAGCCACCAGGATGACCAGCAGCCGCCAAGCCCAGGCCGCGGTCTGGCGAACGATCGGTTCTACCGACTCGGCATCATCGGTCGCGGCCCTCTCCGGCATACCGGCAAGCCTAGCCGTGACGCCGCCGTCCACCGCCGGTAAAAACCGTGCGAACACCGGCGGCGCGTGACGATCCCGGCGCGACCTGCGCGGCTACGCTGAACGCGTGTCGCACGATGCAGCGGCCAGGCACGTAGACGGGCAGCAGGACGAGCGCGCCCGCAGTAGGTACTGGTGGTTACGTTGGGTCGCACTCACCGTCGTCTCGATCGTGCTCGCTGTCGAGGTGGCGTTGGCGTGGGACCAGCTGGCCAAGGCCGCCCGAAGTCTCTACGCCGCAAAGTGGTGGTGGCTGTCGGCCTCTGCGCTGGCGGCTGTTGTGTTGATGCACAGCTTCGCCGAGGTGCAACGGACCCTGCTGGCGTCAGCCGGGGTACGGGTCAGGGAATTGCGTTCCGAGGCAGCCTATTACGCGGCCAACTCGCTGAGCACCACGCTGCCCGGAGGTCCGGTGCTGGCGGCGACGTTTCTGCTTCGGCAGCAACGGATTTGGGGTGCATCGACGTTGGTGGCGTCGTGGCAGCTGGTGATGTCGGGTGTGCTGCAGGCCGTCGGGCTGGCCTTGCTCGGGCTGGGCGGGGCGTTCTTCCTTGGTGCGAAGAACAACCCGTTCTCGCTGGTGTTCACCCTGGGCGGCTTCGTCGCGTTGCTGCTGCTGGCCCAGGCGGTGGCGTCGCGGCCCGAACTGATCGACGGCATCGGATCCCGGGTGCTGGCGTCGTTCAACTCGATTCGCGGCAGACCGGCCGACACCGGCCTGGCCAAGTGGCGCGAGATGCTCTGCCAACTCGAATCGGTCAGCCTGACCCGTCGCGACATGGCGACCGCGTTCAGTTGGTCGTTGGTCAACCGGTTCGCCGACGTCGCATGCCTGGGCTTCGCCGCCTACGCGGCCGGTGCGCATGCGTCGTTGGGTGGATTGACCGTCGCCTGCGCGGCCGCCCGCGCGGCCGGCACGATCCCGCTGATGCCCGGCGGCCTGTTGATGGTGGAGGCGGTGCTGGTGCCCGGTCTGGTGTCCAGCGGCATGTCGCTGCCCGGCGCGGTGTCGACGATGTTGATCTACCGGCTGATCAGCTGGTTGCTGCTGGCCGCGATCGGATGGGTGGTGTTCTTCTTCATGTTCCGGACCGACAACGGGCTCGATCCCGACGACATGGACGCGGTGACGGCCGACAAGGCAACCCGGCCCGGCGCGGAGCCCGGCGACGCGGCCGTGCAGAGCCCGTCGCCGCCGGAAGACAAACGACTTACCTGAACGCGCTGATGCCAGGCATCGCCGCGGCACCGGGTACCGCATTCTGCGCGCCGGAAACGGCCTGCGCCGCACCACCGGGCAACCCGCCCGGCAGCGCGCCCTGGGCGTTCTGCATGAAACCGAGCACCTGGGGCAGGCTGATCGGCATCTTGCACCGGCTCGACAGGCCCGCGAGCGGCGACGCGATGGTCTGCAGGTCGCTGGCGGCCTTCGGGTTGGCGTCGAAGTAGCTCTTCAGTGAGTTGACCGATTGGGGACCCGCCGGTTCCTGCAAGACGGTCGTCATCGCCTGGTTGGTCTCCGGGTGCCCGTCGAGGTAGTCGCCCGCGGACCTGGCGACGTTGCTGATCGCCCGCGCCATCTCGCTGGCCGCACAGGGGTCGGCCGCGCCGACTGCCGCGGGCGCGGACAACAGCACCGCCGCCGTGGCGCCGGTGAGACCAGTCGCGGTCAGCACGCCGAGCAGCCGACGACGCAACGTCGCATTACTCCCAGTCAGGGACGTCATAGATAGCTCCTTGTGGCGTGCGAGCGATGGCGCCTCTCGCAGCGGCTCGCCGGCGGACCGGCCGTGTCGGGGTCAGCCGCTGATCATCCTGCCATCCGGTTCGGCGCCGCCGCCATCTCAGCGGTAGGGAAACTGGTCACAGTGCGCGGGAATCGACATCGTTGCGCAGTCGTTGCAGCTCAGCGACTCGTTCGCGACATTGGCACTTAGTTTGCTGCGGTAGGCTCGCGGGAACGCAACGCTTCGCGGCGATCGCGCGAAAATCGAATGCGGGGAGATCGAAATCCAGCACTTCATGATGCGCCTAAGCAGCAACCTGCGCAGGTTCCGCTGGCTGGTCTTCGCGGGTTGGTTGCTGGCGCTCATTCCCGCCGTCTACCTGGTGGTGACCCAGTCGGGTCACCTCACCGGTGGCGGTTTCGATGTGCCCGGATCCCAGTCGCTGCGCGTCCACGACCAGATGGAAGCCCACTACCCCGACCAGGGCACGTCGCCGTTGGCGCTGGTGGCCGCGCCGCGCGCGGACGCCGGCTACCAGGACATGAACTCCGCGGCGAGTTTCCTGCAGCAGGTGGCCAAGCAGGTTCCCGATGTGGCGGTGGTGACCAACCCCGCACAGCCGTCGCCGCAGCCCGACCGGCCGTACGTGGTGTCGCTGCGGCTGGACTCCACCAACAACGCCAGTGCCAGCGATGCCGCCAAGAAGCTGCGGGCCAAGGTCGGTGTGCAGGGCACCCGGCCGGGGCAGATGGCCGACGGCCGAGTTCGGCTGTACGTCATCGGGCAGGGCGCGCTCAGCACGGCGGCAGCGGCCAACACCAAGCACGACATCGCCAAGGCCGAGCAGTGGAACTTTCCGATCATCCTGATCGTGTTGCTGGCGGTGTTCGGATCACTTGCCGCGGCCGCGATTCCACTGGCATTGGGCATCTGCACGGTCGCCATCACGATGGGGCTGGTCTACCTGCTGTCGGCCTACACCACGATGTCGGTCTTCGTCACCTCGACGGTGTCGATGTTCGGCATCGCGCTCGCGGTGGACTATTCGCTGTTCATCCTGATGCGGTTCCGCGAGGAACTGCGGGCCGGGCGCCAGCCGCAGGAGGCGGTGGACGCGGCGATGGCGACGTCGGGTCTGGCGGTGGCGCTGTCCGGGATGACCGTCGTCGCGTCGCTGACCGGCATCTACCTGATCAATACCCCGGCGTTGACGTCGATGGCCACCGGCGCGATTCTCGCGGTCGCGGTGGCGATGCTGACGTCGACGACGATGACGCCGGCGGTGCTGGCGACGTTCGGCCGGTCCGCCGCCAAGCGGTCGGCGGCGCTGCACTGGTCGCGACGCCCCGAGACCACGCAGTCGCGGTTCTGGAGCCAATGGATCGGTTGGGTGATGCGCAGGCCCTGGGCATCGGCGGCGGCAGCGGCGACCGTGCTGATCGTGATGGCGGGTCCGGCGCTGTCGATGGTGATGGGCAATAGCCTGCTGCGCCAATTCAACTCGTCACACGAGATCCGCGCCGGGGTGTCAGCGGCGGCCGAGGCGCTGGGCCCGGGTGCGCTGGGGCCGGTACAGGTGCTGGTGACATTCCCTGAGGGCGACGCCTCGTCGCCGTCGCACACCCACGTGCTGGACGCGATCCGGCACGAGATGGGCCAGGCCCCCAACATCATCTCGGTGGCCCCGTCGACGTTCGCCGACAACAACAGCAGCGCGCTGCTCTCCGGTGTGCTGTCGGTCGACCCCGAAGACCTCGGCGCCCGCCAGACCATCGCCTGGCTGCGGGGCCACCTACCTCAAGCCGGCGGCGAGTCGGCCAACGTTGCCGTCGGTGGACCGACCGCGCTGATCAAGGACTTCGACGATCAGGTGTCCCGAACCCAGCCATGGGTTCTGGTCTTCGTCGCCCTGATCGCCTTCGTGATGCTGCTGCTGTCGATCCAGTCGGTGTTCCTGGCGCTCAAGGGCGTGCTGATGACGGTGTTGTCGGTGGCCGCTGCCTACGGCAGCCTGGTGATGGTCTTCCAGTGGGGCTGGCTGGAAAAGCTCGGGTTCGCCCAGATCAGCTCCATCGACAGCACCGTTCCGCCGCTGGTCCTGGCCATGACATTCGGTTTGTCGATGGACTACGAGATCTTCCTGCTGACCCGCATCCGGGAGCGGTTCCTGCAGTCGGGCAACACCCACGACGCGGTCGCCTACGGCGTGAGCACCAGCGCGCGCACCATCACCAGCGCCGCGTTGATCATGATCGCGGTGTTCATCGGCTTCGCGTTCGCCGGCATGCCCCTGGTGGCCGAGATCGGGGTGGCATGCGCGGTCGCGATCGCGGTGGACGCCACCGTGGTGCGTCTGGTGATGGTGCCGGCCCTGATGGCAATGTTCGCCCAGTGGAACTGGTGGCTACCCGCGTGGCTGGAGCGCATCCTGCCGTCGGTCGACTTCGAAAAGCCTTTGCCTGCAGTCGATCTCGGCGACATCTTGATGATCCCCGACGACATCTCGGCGCCGGCAGTACCCGGCGCCGACCTGCGGATCGTGCTCAAGTCGGCGGCGCGGCTCAAGAATCTTGCGCCTGACGCGATCACCGTGGCCGACCCCCTGGCCTTTACCGGATGTAGCCGTAGCCGCGGGCCCCGGACACGCATCAAGGGCAGCGAGTACGTCGCCAGTTCGACCACCACGCAGCTGGCGGTGATCGGCGCGCCGACCGGAACCAATGGCAATTCGGTGGCCAAGAAGTTCGTCGGCGGGCGCTCGCACCGCAACGGCGGCAGCTCGGAACGTGCCGCACCGCGCGCGGTGCGGCCGGTGCACCCGGTCACGTTGTGGCGTGGCCGGCTCTCGGTCGCACTCGATGCACTCGAGACCACGGCCCGCATCGACGAGCCGGAGTTCGAGCGCAGCAGCCCGATGGAAACCACGCACGTCCAGTTGCCCACCGGTGACCGGCTGCAGATCCCGACCGGCGCCGAGACGCTGCGGCTCAAGGGCTACCTGATCATGAGCCGCAACAGCAGCCGCGATTACGCGGATTTCGCCGAGCTGGTCGACACAATGGAAGCCGAGACCGCAGCAGTAGTGCTGGCCAGCATGGACAGGTATTACTGTTGTCAAACACCCAGGCAGCAGTGGATCGCGAGCGAGTTGGTCCGCCGACTCGCCGACCCGCATCCATCGGATGTCGATAACGATGGTTGGCCCGAGTCCGATACAAAGGCAGACTGGGAAGAGGTCAGGCAGCGCTGCCTGTCCGTGGCAGTGGCGATGCTGGAGGAGGCGAGGTGACGTTGGCAGCGGACCGACGCCATGGACCGGCGCCGCACCGGCCGCCCGCCCGTCCTCGCAACGGCGACCGGCCGGTCGAGTTCTGGCCCACTTCGGCGATTCGCTCGGCGCTGGAGGGCGGCGACATCGCCACCTGGAAACAGATCGCCGTCGCAATCAAACGCGATCCGTTCGGACGGACGGCACGCCAGGTCGAGGAGGTGTTGGAGACGTCGCGGCCATACGGCATCTCCAAGGCCCTCGCGGAAGTTCTCGACCGGGCCCGCGCCCACCTCGATGCCAACGAGCGCACCGAAGTGGCCCGCCACGTGCAGGTGCTCATCGAACGATCAGGCCTGAAGCTGCCCGAGTTCGCCTCCCGGATCGGCGTGCCCGCCGACGAGCTGAGCGCCTACCTCGATGCCACCACCAGCCCGTCGGCGTCGCTGATGATCCGCATGCGCCGGCTGTCCGACCGCTTCGCCAAGGCCCGGTCTCACCAGTCACCACAGCCGCCCCAGCGTGCTCCGCAGCGGCCGCCTCGCGGCCATTGATGATCGGCCGCCCCGACGATCTGACGCTGCGCCGGATTCTGGCCGAGACCCGCACCATCGCGGTGGTCGGCGCATCGCCGAACCCGGCTCGGCCCAGCCACGAGATCTACTCGTATCTGCTGTCGACCGGCGAGTACCGGGTGTTCCCGGTCAACCCGACGATCACCGAGATCGACGGCGCGCGGGTGTATCCGCGGTTGGCCGACCTGCCGGTGGCGCCGGACATGGTCGACGTGTTCCGCCGGTTCGACGAGCTGCCGTCGGTGCTGGCTGACACGCTCTCCCTGGCGCAGCGTCCGGAGACCCTGTGGCTGCAGGAGGGGTTGTGGCATGAGCAGGTCGGCCGCGACGCCGAGGCGGCCGGCATCCAGGTGGTGATGGACCGCTGCCTGATGGTCGAGCACGCCCGGCTGCGCTGACGGCGGTCAGCGCGGGTTGAGCGGCGAGACGCCCAGCACCAGCCAGTGGCCGCTCTGCTTGGTCAGCGCGACGCGCAGCGCCAGAATCGCGTTGTCGGGCGGCTGACCTGGTTCGTTCTGGGTGGCGCGCATGATGACCGCGACGCTGGCCGCTGCGGGCCCGATCGCCTCGAGGCCGGCCTCCATCGTCGACGCGTTGGCAGTGACATTGCGATGCGCCAGATCCGTTGTCGCCTTGCCGAATTGGTCCCTGAACGTGGTCGCCTGCTCGGGCACCATCAGGGCCGCGGCCCGCTCGATGGCCGCCATCGGCTCCTGCGGCGAGAAGGTAGCCGTCGCCTCGGCCATGGCGACCGCGATCCGAACGACTTCTGCCGAGTCGACTTTCAAGTCGTGGTCCGGCCTCGCCCAGTGCGAGTAGCCGGTCAGCACCGCGGCGACCACTGCCACTGCGCACAGCGCGACCACGGCCAGACGCAGCGCGGGCGCGTCGTCGTCGGTGCCGACCGTCACCGAATCACGGCGCAGCAGCCAGACATTCACCCCCACGCCTTGGATGATCAACAGGATCAGCACCGAACACACCGACACCCACCACACCGGCCAGGTCAGCACGTGCCCGATCGCGAGCAACGCGGCGATCGCGGCCAGGGGCGCCGCGACGTCGAACGCCAGCACCCGCCAGGCGTTCCTCATCGGATCGACTCCAGCCGCGAGACCATCAGCTTGCCGTCGACGTCGGAGATCCCCAGCCGCAGATTCCAGTGCACGGTCTGCGGTTTGCCGCCGGAGTTCTCGCTGACCGACGTGGCCACCACCATCACGGTGTCGGTGCGACGGGCGATGGAGGACGGCAGCTGTTCGGCCGACGCGGGCTGACCGGGCTGGGCGTCCAGGTCGTGGTGCACCGTTTCGATCGCCACCGCTTCGACCTCGCCCCGGCTGCGTGACTGTAGTCGCTGCACCACCTGTTGATACGGCTGGATCGCGGAGTCGAAATCGGCGTTGAGTTCGCCGACCGTCCCGTCGTGCAACCGCTGCAGGCTGGCCTGGACGTTGTCGGTGTTCATGTTGATCAGCACGCCGGTCCAGTCGGCGGCGGCCTGCAAAGCCCGGCTCTGGTGGCTCCGCTCGTCGACGTCGCTGCGGTGCGCCGACCAGATGAACGAGCCCAGCACGATCGCTGCCACCGACAGTGCTCCCAGCACCGCCGAGCCGATGCCGTAGGGCGTGATGCCCGGGCGGTGGGCCGCTTCGGGCGTCGCTTCGTCGACGCCGTCGGCTTGCTCGGGCTCGTCGGGCTTTTGGGGCTTCAGCTCCTCGGCGGTGGTCTGCTCCTCGTCGGGCATGG
>JBAWAV010000381.1:0-8650 GCA_049589475.1 Mycobacterium sp. | reverse complement strand
CTGCGGCGGGCGACATGGTGTCGATCACCACGGTCGACGAAGGAGCGGTGTGCACCGCGATGCTCGACCTCTACCAGAACGAGGGGATCATCGCCGAGCCTGCCGGAGCGCTGTCGGTCGCAGGCCTGCTGGAATCCGACGTCGCACCGGGCTCGACGGTGGTGTGCCTGATCTCGGGCGGCAACAACGACGTGTCCCGGTACGGCGAGATTCTGGAGCGCTCGCTGGTGCACCTGGGGCTCAAGCACTACTTCCTTGTCGACTTTCCGCAGGAGCCGGGCGCGTTACGCCGATTCCTGGACGGCGTGCTGGGACCCAGCGACGACGTCACGCTGTTCGAATACGTCAAGCGCAACAACCGGGACACCGGTGAGGCGCTGGTCGGCATCGAGCTGGGCTCGGCCGCCGACCTGGACGGGTTGCTGGAGCGGATGCACACCACCGACATGCAGATCGAGAAGCTCGACCCAGACTCGCCCGCGTATCGCTACCTGCTGTAGACGGTCGGATTCACCGCAGCGATTCGACGATGCGTTTCGCCTCTGCCAGCCCGGCGCCCGTGGCGTTGCGGTATTCCTGGATCGCGGCGATCGTCTTGCCGGCGCGGGCAAGCTCGACCACGCCGGGTGGCATCCCGACGGCATTGGGCGCCGCGAACGGGACGTAGCGGTCGGGGAACAGGGCTTCGAGCTGTTGTTCGATGTAGTCGAGGCGGGCGCGTGCGCCGTAATCGATTTCGCTCACACGCGAAAACTACCCGATCGAAGTCAGCTGGTGCAGCAGCACGATCGACTCATCGTTGGCGCGAAAGATCGGTTCCAGCGGAACGGCGAACCGTTCGGCCATGTCGGTCAACGACTTCGACCACACCAGGTCCACCGAGGAGATCGGCCCGCGGCCGGGTCCCGACAGCAGCAACGCCACCGTGGTTCCCGCGTCCCGGTCGTCGAGCAGCGTGCGCAGCGCCGACATGAGGTTCCACACGACCCGTCCGCGCGGCCGGGTGCGGATCGGCACGCGGCTGAGCTTCTGGGCGAAACACCGATCCGGCCCGATCAGGCCGAACCACAACAGCCGTTCCTCAAAACCCAGTGGCCCCAACAAAGCACGCCACCGCTGACGGAGATCCTCAGCCGAATATGCGGGATCGGCGGCGGTGTGAATGGGCGGGATCGGCAACACGTCATGAAAGCTCATCCGCGCATCATCAGCGGTCGCGCGCCGCGACGGTAGTCAGTTATCCACAGTGCGCAGAATCACGAATGAATACGGTGGCAGCTCAGAGCTTTCCGCGCCGACACTGGGCGGGTCCCAGGACAGCACCAGCTCGCCGGTACACGGCACGGTCACCGGCTCAGCACCCAGATTGCAGGCCACCGCCAATCGACCGCGACGCATGACGATCCAGCGGGCTTCTTCGTCGTAGTCGACGATCAGATGGTCCAGCCACGGATCACGGAGATCGGTTTCGTTGCGCCGCAACGCGATCAGATCGCGGTAGGTCTGCAGCAGCCGGGCGTGCCCTTCGGCGTCGAGTTCGGCCCAGTCGAGCTTCGAGTGCCGGAACGTCTGTGGGTCCTGCGGGTCGGGAATGTCGTCGGCGTCCCAGCCGTGGTCGGCGAATTCCTTCTTGCGACCCTCGGCGGTGGCGCGCGCGAGCTCCGGCTCCGGGTGGGAGCTGAAGAATTGGAAAGGCGTCGAGGCGCCCCATTCCTCACCCATGAAAAGCATTGCGGTATAGGGAGATCCAAGCACCAGTGCAGCCTTGACGGCTAGCTGTCCGGCGTTGAGGTTCTGTGACGGCCGGTCGCCGAGAGCGCGGTTGCCGACCTGGTCGTGGGTACAGGTGTAGGCCAGCAGCCCGGTGGCGGGGATGCTCGCGGTGTCGAGTGGCCTGCCGTGGCGCCGTTGCCGGAAAGACGAATGGGTGGCCGCGTGGAAGAAGCCGTGCCGCAACGTCGTGGCCAAGGTGGCCAGCGAGCCGAAGTCGGCGTAGTAGCCCTGGCGTTCGCCGGACACCGCGGTGTGAATGGCGTGGTGGATGTCGTCGTCCCACTGCGCGGTCATCCCCAGACCATGGTCTGCGCGGGGACTGATCATCCGCGGGTCGTTGAGGTCGCTCTCGGCGACCAGCGACAGCGGCCGGCCCAGTTGCTCTGCGAGCGCGTCGGTTTCGGCGGACAGCTCCTCGAGCAGGTGAATCGCGGTGGTATCGAACAGCGCGTGCACGGCGTCCAGGCGCAGACCGTCGGCGTGGAAGTCGCGCATCCAGCGAAGGGCACACTCGATAATGTAGCGGCGTACCTCATCGGATCCGGCGTCGGCGATGTTGATGCCTTCGCCCCACGGGTTGCTCGCCGACGACAGGTAGCGACCGAACTTCGGCAGGTAGTTACCGGACGGGCCGAGGTGGTTGAACACCGCGTCGATCAGCACGCCCAGGCCGCGACGGTGGCAGGCGTCGACGAACCGGACCAGACCGTCGGGTCCGCCGTATGGTTCGTGCACGGCGTACCACAGCACGCCGTCGTAGCCCCAGCCGTGAGTTCCGGAGAACGAGTTGACCGGCATCACTTCGACGAAGTCGACGCCGAGACCGACGAGGTAGTCGAGTTTGTCGATCGCCGAGTCGAAGGTGCCGGCCGGGGTGAACGTGCCGATGTGCAGCTCGTAGATCACCGCGCCCTGAACCGAGCGGCCGGTCCAGTCGCCGTCCGTCCACGCGTCCGGCGCGGGCTTCCACAACTGCGAACTGTCGTGCACCCCGTCGGGTTGGCGCGGCGATCGCGGGTCGGGCAGCAGCGTCGGGTCGTCGTCGAGCAGATATCCGTAGCGCGCGTCCGGGGTGGCGTCGACGGAGGCTCGCCACCAGCCGTCGGGGCCCCGCGTCATCGGCGACACCGCGCCGTCGACGTCGAGGCGCACTGTGTCGGGTTTCGGTGCCCACACCGCGAATTCAGGCATCGCTGCGCTCCAGCAACGCCACCGGCAGGTCGGAGAACAACGCCGCCGCCGGTGTCGAGCCGCTGACCGTGGTGCCGGTCAGCACGTCGGTCCACGAACCGTCAGGTAGCGTGAGACGTGTGTCACCCCAACCGTTTTCCTCGAGATGCACCGTCCAGCGGGTGACCGCGACCAGGACGTCGTCCGCACGCCGGAACGCCACCACGTGGTTCGCGGAAGCGCCGGTGGCCAGCACTGGACGGTAGGAGCCCCGCACGAAGCTGTCCGGGCGAGCACGCCGCAGCTGCAAGGCGGCTTTGACGATCCGAATTTTCTTGTGCTGCAGCGATTCCAGCGCCGCACGCCGGATCGGGTAATCCACCTCGCGCCGGTTGTCCGGGTCGACCAGGCTGTCGTCCCACAACTCGGTGCCCTGATAGATGTCCGGGATCCCGGGCACGGTGAGCGAGAGCAGCTTTTGGCCCAGCGCGTCGTTCTCGGCATGCGATTCGAGCCGGGCCAATAGGTTGGTGAGCTCACGCGCCACCGGGCCGTCGAGCACGGCGTCCAGCCAGCTGTGCACAGCACCCTCGAACTCGGCGTCGGGATCATTCCACGACGTGTGCCACGCCGCTTCGCGGATCGACTTCTCGGCGTACGCATGCAACCGGTCACGCAGCTCCGCGGTGACCTCGCCGTCGATGGGCCACACGCCGAAAATGTTCTGCCACAGAAATAATCCAGTTGCCGGGTCGGGGGAGAGGACAACCTTTTCCCAACGGCCGACAAACTGCGCCCACAGCGACGGCACCTGCGACAGCACGCCGATGCGGGCCCGGACATCCTCGCCGCGTTTGGTGTCGTGGGTGGTCAGCGTCGTCATGGTGTGCGGCCACAGTTGGGCCCTGGTCGCGGCGCGGTGATGGAATTCGGCAAGCCCGACGCCGAAGTCCTGTGGTTCGCCGCCGACTTCGTTCAGTGACACCAGCCGTGCGTCCCGGTAGAACAGGCAGTCCTCGACGGCCTTGGCGGTGACTGCGCCACACAACTGCTGCAGCCGCACCGCCGGCTCGCCACCGGCGGCCAGCGCGGCGGCGATCAGCTGCAAAGGAACGTCGAACTCCGGTGTCGCAGCGCGAGTCGCCGCCAGCGCGGTGGGCAGGATCGCGGCCAGGCTGAGGTAGTCGCTGCGATAGACGTCGACGTGCGTCAGCAACGCCGCCACCGCGGCGGGCAGTTGCGGGTGGTCGACACCGGCCGCCGCGACGATGCAGCGGCGCAGCCGGCTCAGCTCGCTGCCCAGCGTCTCGGTTGCCGCCGTAACCTTGAGGTCGGCCAGCATGGGGGCGATCTGCCCGTAGTCGAACCCGGCCGATGCCATCAGCTCGGTCAGGGCCTGCTGCCCGGTCGGATCGACGAAAACTCCGCCGACCTCCCGCAGCACGTCATAACCTGTCGTGCCGGCGATCGGCAGCGTCGGCTCCAGCGCCTCGTCGACGGCGAGGATCTTCTCGATCACGATCCAGGCGTCGGGCCCGCACAGTTCGCGCAGCCTGAGCAGATACCCCGACGGGTCCGCCAAACCGTCGGGATGGTCGATACGTACACCGTCGACGAGTCCCTCGGCGAACCAGCGACCCACCTCGGCGTGGCTGGTGTCGAACACCGACGGATCCTCTTGACGCAGGCCGGCCAACGAGGTGATCGAAAAGAAGCGGCGATATCCGGTCAGCCCGTTGCGCCAGCCGATCAAACGGTAGTGCTGCCGGTCGTGCACCTGCGGACCGCTGCCGTCGCCGGTACCCGGCGCAATCGGCAGTGCCAGGTCACCGAGCCGCAGCAAGTCTCCGTCCACCGTGAGATCGGCGGCGTCGTCGTCAGAGCCGAGCAACGGCAACACAATCCGGCCATCGCCGAGGTCCCAGTCGATGTCGAAGAACGACGCGTACGCCGACGATCGGCCGTGCCGCAGCACATCCCACCACCACCGATTCTGTTCCGGCTTGTCCACGCCGACGTGATTGGGGACGACGTCGACGATCAGACCCATGCCGCGGGCGCGCGCCGCGCTCGACAACCGCGCCAATCCGTCCGGGCCACCGAGTTCGGCTGACACCGTGGTCGGGTCGGTCACGTCGTAGCCGTGCGGCGAGCCTTGGACCGGAGTCAGGATCGGCGACAGGTACAGATGTGACACCCCGAGGTCGTCGAGGTAGTCCAGCAGTTGCTCGGCGTCGTCGAAGGTGAACCCGAACCCGCTCGCCGTACCCCGCAGCTGCAACCGATAGGTGGACAGCACAGGAAATGGCATGCGCTACTGCGTCTTACGGAAGACGAGTAACGCGCGCCCGGGCAGCGACACCGCATCACCGTCCTTTACGACCAGCTTCACCTCGCCGGTGGGATCGGTGGTGTCGAGCTCCGCGGTCCACTCCTTGGCGTAGTCGTCATGAGGTATCACGAAGTCGACCTCGTGGTCATGGGCGTTGAAGCACAACAGAAATGAGTCGTCGACGACTCGCTCTCCGCGCAAATTGGGTTCGGGCAGCGCCTCGCCGTTGAGGAACACCGCGATGCTCCTGCCGAATTGGCTGTCCCAGTCCTCGGCCGTCATCTCCTCGCCGGCCGAGGTCAGCCACGCGATGTCGCGGACCTGGTCGGCGCTGCGGATCGGGCGCCCTTCGAAGAATCGGCGGCGGCGAAACACCGGATGCTTCTTGCGCAGCAAGGTGGCTTTGCGGGTGAAGGCCAGCAAGTCGCTGTTCTTGTCGACCAATGACCAATCCATCCAAGACAATTCGGAGTCCTGGCAGTAGACGTTGTTGTTGCCGTGCTGGGTCCGACCGATCTCGTCGCCGTGGGTGACCATCGGAGTTCCCTGGCTCAACATGAGCGTCGCGATGATGTTTCGCATCTGCCGGCGGCGCAGGTCGAGGATTTCCGGGTCGTCGGTCGGTCCTTCCACGCCGCAGTTCCAGGAGCGGTTGTGGCTCTCGCCGTCGCGGTTGTCCTCGCCGTTGGCTTCGTTGTGCTTCTCGTTGTAGGACACCAGGTCGTTGAGGGTGAACCCGTCGTGGGCGGTGACGAAATTGATGCTGGCGCTCGGACGCCGTCCGGTCGCCTCATAGAGGTCCGACGACCCGGTCAGCCGGGACGCGAACTCGCCGAGTGTCGCGGGCTCGCCCCGCCAGTAGTCACGCACAGTATCGCGATATTTCCCGTTCCATTCGGTCCACAAACCCGGGAAATTGCCGACCTGGTAGCCGCCCTCGCCGACGTCCCACGGCTCGGCGATCAATTTGACCTGACTGACCACCGGATCTTGTTGCACCAGATCGAAAAACGCGCTCAGTCGGTCGACGTCGTAGAACTCGCGGGCCAGTGTGGAGGCCAGGTCGAAGCGGAAGCCGTCGACGTGCATCTCGGTCACCCAGTAGCGCAGCGAATCCATGATCAGCTGCAGCGTGTGCGGGTGGCGGGCGTTCAGGCTGTTGCCGGTACCGGTGAAATCCTTGTAGAGCCGCAGATCTTCATCGACGAGCCGGTAATAGGCGGCGTTGTCGATGCCGCGAAAGTTGATCGTGGGGCCGAGCTGGTTGCCCTCTGCGGTGTGGTTGTAGACAACGTCGAGGATGACCTCGATGCCCTGCTCGTGAAACGCCCGGACCATCGACTTGAATTCGGGCACCGCGCCGCCGGCCTGGGGGTTGGCGGCGTATTGGCTGTGCGGGGCGAAGAATCCGAAGGTGTTGTAGCCCCAGTAGTTTCGCAGGCCCAGATCCAGCAACCTGCTGTCGTGCATGAATTGATGCACCGGCATGAGCTCGATCGCGGTGACGTTCAGCGATTTGAGGTGTTCGATGATCGCGGGGTGAGCCAGCCCGGCGTAGGTGCCGCGCAGCGCTTCAGGGATTGCGGGATGGGTCTGCGTCATCCCCTTGACGTGAGCCTCGTAGATCACCGTCTCGTGATACGGCGTGCGTGGCGAGCGGTCGGTCGCCCAGTCGAAGAATGGATTGATCACCACGCTGGTCATGGTGTGGCCGCGGGAGTCGATCAGCGGCGGAGTGCCGGTCTCGGCGGGGTCCTCTGCCACGGCGGCCAGGTCGTAGGAGTACAACGCCTGGCCGAAGGTGAACTCGCCGTCGAACGACTTGCCGTACGGGTCGAGCAGCAGCTTGCTGGGATCGCACCGGTGGCCCGCCGCCGGGTCGAACGGTCCGTGCACCCGGAAGCCGTAGCGCTGCCCTGGGCTGACGTTCGGCAAGTAGGCGTGCCAGACGTAGCCGTCGACCTCGTCGAGGCAGATACGCGATTCCTCGCCCTTGTCGTCGATCAGGCACAGCTCGACCTTGTCGGCGATCTCGGAGAACACCGCGAAATTCGTGCCACCGCCATCGAAATTGGCGCCCAGTGGATAGCTGCTTCCGGGCCATACGGTGACCAGCGCGGGTGGAGTTCCCGCAGCGCCACTGTTCGGGTCAGACTGGGGCATCACTCGACCTTAGTGGCGACGGACCGGATCTTGCCGTGCGGGCGCGAGTGGTGGTCACCACCAACCGGTGGCCGCCGACATCTGTCGACCCAGCTCGGTAGTCAGAGTGCGCATGTAGGTCGCCGAGAGGTGATGAGCGTCGTGATACACCAACACATTTCCCTCGACGGCACGGCAGACGTCGCGGCGACAGACGGCGTCGCTCATGTCCAGCGGTTTGAGCAACGGGAACTGGCCGACGAAATCCAGCGTGGTGTTGCGCTCGGACAGCACTTCGGAACGCTTGATGCCGCACGACTCCGCGTCGCCGCCCTTGGCCAGGCAGTCCGACGGGTTGAACGGCTGTCCGTCCTTGACCAGCCACGGGGTGTCGCGCATGGCGAGGATCGGAATGTTGTTGTCGGAGAACGCCTGCCAGATGCCGATATAGGTACCCGGCATGACATCTCCGGGTTTGATGTTCCACGGCCGGGTCGACGTGGTGAACACGAAGTCGGGGTGGTCGGCGATCACCTTGGCCATCGCTTTGGGCACCCAGTCGCGGCATTGCGGATACGGGTCGTTGTTGCCCATCACCCGCGGCATCTTCTCGGTGGACAGCGCGCAGCCCATCTTGAGGTAGGTGACGACCCTGAAGTGGTGTTTGCGGCCCAGGATGTCCAGTGCGGTCAGCCAGTGTTCGGCATGCGAGCCGCCGGCCAGTGCGATGGTCCGGTGGGCGTTCTTGTCGCCGTAGACGCAGGTGATCACCGACGTGTCGTAGAAGTCACCGATGCAGCCGTCACGGGTCGACGGCGGATAGTCCTCCTGGGCCTCCAGCACCGTCGGCCGCATCCGCAGGGCCGGCACCCGCATGTGGTTGATCAAGGCTCGCGCGCCGGGATAGTCGTTCGGGTTCAACGTCAGAAGTTCTCGGCCGTCGGCGCGTTCGACGCTGACATGTTCACGCCAGGTGAACGCCGTCGCGGTGAGCGTGACGCCGAGCAACGCGATCACCGAACCCAGCACCATCGAGGGTCGGCGTAGCCGACGTCGCCAGGGGATTGCCGGCGCTGCCGTGGCTCCGGTCGGCCCGCGATGGCGCAGCGGCTCCTCGACAAACCGGTTGGTCAGATACGCCAGCAGGCCCGAGATCATCAGTACGGTGGTGCCCTCCACGAAGTTGGCGTGTGCGTGGCCGGAGTAGGCGAGCCAGAAGATGAGCAGCGGCCA
>JBAWAV010000380.1:0-3659 GCA_049589475.1 Mycobacterium sp. | reverse complement strand
GCCCCGAAGAAGAAGGTCGTCGGGCTGATCAAGCTGCAGATCCAGGCCGGAGCGGCCAATCCCGCCCCGCCGGTCGGTCCGGCGCTCGGCCAGCACGGCGTCAACATCATGGAGTTCTGCAAGGCCTACAACGCCGCGACGGAAAGTCAGCGCGGCGATGTCGTGCCGGTGGAGATCACCGTCTACGAAGACCGCAGCTTCACCTTCGCGCTCAAGACGCCGCCCGCGGCCCGGCTGCTGCTCAAGGCTGCCGGCGTCCCCAAGGGCTCGGCCGAGCCGCACACCACCAAGGTCGCCAAGGTCAGCTGGGATCAGGTCCGCGAGATCGCCGAGACCAAGAAGGCCGATCTCAACGCGAACGACATCGACGCGGCCGCCAAGATCATCGCCGGCACTGCCCGGTCGATGGGTATCACGGTCGAATAGTTTTTCTGTTCGACCTGAACACCCGTGGGAGGGCCAGCTTCGGCCCGAACGTAACCACAACCCAACATCAGATTGGATGAACGAATGAGCAAGAACAGCAAGGCATATCGCGCCGCCGCCGAGAAGATCGACCGCGACAACCTCTACACCCCGCTGCAGGCCGCCAAGCTGGCCAAGGAGACGTCGTCGACCAAGCAGGACTCGACCGTCGAGGTGGCCATCCGACTCGGCGTCGACCCCCGCAAGGCCGACCAGATGGTCCGCGGCACGGTCAACCTGCCGCACGGCACCGGTAAGACCGCCCGCGTCGCGGTGTTCGCAGTCGGCGAAAAGGCCGAAGAGGCAACGGCGGCCGGCGCCGACGTGGTCGGCAGCGACGACCTGATCGAGAAGATTCAGGGCGGCTTCCTGGACTTCGACGCGGCGATCGCCACTCCCGACCAGATGGCCAAGGTCGGCCGCATCGCGCGCATCCTCGGGCCGCGTGGCCTGATGCCCAACCCGAAGACCGGAACCGTGACGCCCGACATCACCAAGGCGGTGTCGGACATCAAGGGCGGCAAGATCAACTTCCGGGTGGACAAGCAGGCGAACCTGCACTTCGTCATCGGTAAGGCATCGTTCGACGAGAAGGCGCTCGTCGAGAACTACGGCGCGGCGCTCGACGAGGTGCTGCGGCACAAGCCGTCGTCGTCGAAGGGTCGCTACCTGAAGAAGATCACGGTGTCGACGACCACCGGCCCGGGCATCCCGGTCGACCCGTCGGTCACGCGTAACTTCGCCGACGCCTAGCCACTCGGCAGCGAAAGCTCGCCTATCCGCCGACGCAGGTAGTCGCGGCCCGGCTCGGAACCGTTGGACGCCAACGCCATTTGATACCAGGTTAGGGCCTCGTCGCGCCGTCCGGCTCGTCGCAGCAGGTCGGCGCGCACCGACGCGACGAGGTTGGTCCGGGCAAGTCGCGGGTCGTGGGCGACTTTCTCCAGCGCGGTCAGGCCGGCGTCCGGCCCGTCGCGAAAGCCCACCGCCAAGGCCCGGTTTGCCCGCACCACAGGCGAATCCGTCATCGCTGCCAGCGTGTCGTACGCCGCGCAGATCGCTCGCCAGTCGGTCTGCTCCCACGTCGGCGCCGTCGCATGCAGCGCCGCGATCACGGCTTGCGGTAGGTACGGGCCGGTCGAACCCTGTGCCAGTCGTAACCGATCCAGGCCGCGCGTGATCCGGCCGCGGTCCCAACGCTCGCGGTCCTGCTCTTCGAGTGGTACCAACGCGCCGTCGGCGTCAACCCGGGTCACTCGTCGCGAATCATGTAGCAGCACAAGGCCGGCCAGCGCTTGTGCTTCTGGTTCGCTCGGCATCAGCGCACACAGCTCTGCGGCCAGCCGGACGCCCTCGTCGCACAGTTCGTCGCGAATCGCCGACGGCCCGGCCGTCGACCAGTAGCCCTCGGTGAACACCGAATAGATGCAGCCGAGCACGTGCGGCGTGCGTTCGGGCAGCAATTCGGCCGGCGGCACCCGCAGCGGGATGTTGGCATGCCGGACCTTGGCCTTGGCTCGGGTAATCCGTTGCCCCACAGCCGTTTCAGTCTGTAGCAGTGCACGTGCGATCTCGGCGACGGTCAGCCCGGACACCAGTCGCAGCGTCAACGCCAACTGCGACAACCGGTCCAGTGCGGGATGCGCGCAGGTGAACATCATCCGCAACTCGTCGTCGCGGACCGGGTAGACATCCACCTCGGTGCGCGCCCGTATATCGTCGACCACCGCAGCCAGTTCCTTTCCCGGGCGCACCGACTCGCGACGCAGTCGGTCGCGAGCCCGGTTGCGCGCCACGGTGAGCACCCACCCGCCGGGATTGTCCGGCACGCCGTCGCGTGGCCATGTTCGCAACGCCTCGGCGAACGCCTCCTGGACGGCGTCCTCGGCCACGGTGAGATCACCCGACCAGCGCGCCAGCGCGGCTACCGCCGGACCCCATTCCCGCCGAAAGACGCCGTCCAGGTTGGCCATTCGTGGCTAGAGCCCTGACACACCGGCCAGCTGCCGCACCTCGACCGCAGACGCCGGAATCATCGACGCCAGCTTCACCGCCTCTTCGCGGTCGGCGGCCGTCAGCAGATAGAAGCCCGTGGCGATCTCGGCGCTTTCCGCGAACGGCCCGTCGGTGAGCAATGCCTGGCCGTCACGGACGCGCACCGTTGTCGCCGTCGCCGGTTCGTGCAAAGCCGCGCCCGCGACGATGTGATCGCCTGCTGCAGTGGCGAATTCACCATGCCGCACCGCTTCGGCCTGCCACTCCGGTGTGCCCGGGGTATTGACCGATGGCGGTGGCTCCAGCAGCAGCGCCAGCCATTGCGCATCCGAGCGTGACCACTCGGCGTCAAAGGTGTGGAAGATCGGCCGGACCTCGATCGCGCCGTGTCGGGCGGCGGGAATACCTCGGGCCAATTCCAGTGCGTCGTCTAGGTTTTCAGCTTCGAACACGTAATAGCCGCCGGCCACTTCCGCGCCCTCGGCGAACGGTCCGTCGGTGATGATCGGCGCGTCCGGACCGCCGGTGATGCGGACGGCGGTCGACGCGGGAGTCAGCGCGTCACCGGCGCGGATCGCCGGGCCCACCGCGGCGTGAAAGCTCTGATAAGCCGCCATCTCGGCGGCCCCTTGGTCGGGTGTGAGGTCCCGTTCTTGGCTGATCAACAACGCGAGATACTGCATGTGGTCACCTCCGGTTAGTGAGCAGAACCTTGTGTTCCACTCTCTACCCGTGCGACGAACGGCGCAGCCGCAATCCGACAGCGGCGAAAGAAAAAATTACGCGGCGGCGCCAGGCTTGAGGTAGGTGACCAGGCTGCAGTCGATCGTCTCGTCGGCGAAGTGCGCCTCGCAGCCGCGCAGGTACCTCATGTACCGGTCGTAGTTCTCCTGAGACGCGACCGCAATGGCCTCGTCCTTGTGGGCCTCCAGCGCGTCGCCCCAGATCCGCAGGGTTCTGACGTAATGCGGCTGGAGCGACAGCGGTTCGGGAACGATGAAACCGGCCTTCTCGCCGTGCTCGACCATCATCTCGGTGCTAGGCAGCCGGCCGCCGGGGAAGATCTCGGTGAGCATGAACTTGATGAACCGGGCCGTCTCGAAGGTGATCTTCTTGCCACGCTCGTGCAGGTTGTACGGGTGGTACGCCACGCTGCTCTGCACGGTCATCCGCCCGTCCTCGGGCATGATGTTGAACGT
>JBAWAV010000379.1:0-2625 GCA_049589475.1 Mycobacterium sp. | reverse complement strand
AGGAAAGGATATGACGCTGTCGGGCTCGATCTTTCCGCCAGCGCCATCGAGCAAGCAAAGCACTCGGCAGTCTCCCGTGGTCTGGACGCAAAAAAATTCGCCGTCGCCGACCTCTCGAAAACAACCGCCTACGAAGGCCACTTCTACACCGTCATCGACGGGCTGGTCTTCCACTGCCTGCCCGAGGAACTCCGCGAGGGATACATTGAATCGAGCGCGCGGGCGCTGCGACCTGGTGGGAAGTTCTTTGCCCTGGTTTTTTCTGCCGATGCGTTCCCCCCAAGCGCCGAATTCGGACCACGGCCATTCCGCGAGACGCAATTGCGCGAGATAGTCGGCAGGTACCTCGTCGTCGACGAAGTACGGCCCGCGCGGGCCTGGATCAACGTGCCCAGGACGCTGCCCGACGGTTTCGAATACCGCAATGTGACGATTGGGTCCGACGGTCGTGCGCAGCTGCCGTCGTTCCTGGTGAGCGCTCACCGCCGCTGATTCCCGTTAGGGTTCGGCAGTCGCGTTCGCGTGCCTGCCGAACCCTCTACACGTGCGCGGGCTCGCTCTCCCTACCGCCGCGGGGCACCGGGAACGAGGCACAGGGGACAATAGGCCCATGACCGAAGCGCTCGCGCCCCGGGTGGCGTTGGCGCTCGGCAGTGGCGGAGCCCGCGGCTACGCCCACATCGGGGTGATCCACGAGCTGCGCGACCGCGGCTACCAGATCGTCGGAATCGCGGGGTCGTCGATGGGCGCGCTGGTCGGCGGTTTGGAGGCGGCGGATCGGCTCGACGAATTCGCCGAGTGGGCGAGCTCTTTGACACAGCGCGCCATCCTGCGGCTGCTGGACCCGTCGATCATGGCGGCCGGTGTGCTGCGGGCCGAGAAGATCCTGGACGCGGTGCGCGACATCCTCGGCGATGTCTGCATCGAGCAACTGCCGATCCCCTACACCGCGGTAGCCACCGACCTGTTGACCGGTAAGTCGGTGTGGCTGCAGCGCGGTCCGGTCGACGAGGCCATCCGGGCGTCGATCGCCATCCCGGGAGTGATCGCACCGCACGTCATGGGCGGCAGACTGCTCGCCGACGGGGGGATCCTGGATCCGCTGCCGATGGCGCCGATCGCCGCCGTCAACGCGGACCTGACGATCGCGGTCAGCCTGTCCGGCAGTGAAACCCTCGCCGACCAGGACGCCGAACCCCGGGCGTCGACCGAATGGCTGAACCGGATGCTGCGCAGCACCTCGGCGCTGTTCGACAACGCGTCCGCCCGTTCGCTGTTCAACCGGTTCGGCACGTCGGACCCCAACGACAACGACGCTGAAGCCGAATCCGAAGACGACGAACCGCCGTCGGACGTATCCGACGAGGAACCCGAGGTACCCAGGCTGGGCAGTTTCGAGGTGATGAACCGCACCATCGACATCGCCCAGGCCGCGCTGGCGCGGCACACCCTGGCCGCGTACCCGCCGGATTTGTTGATCGAGGTGCCGCGCTCGGCCTGCCGCAGCCTGGAATTCCATCGTGCGGCCGAGGTGATCGAGATAGGCCGCGCGCTGGCCGCCCAGGCACTGGACAACCTCGACTCGCCGCGTGCCGCGTCGCCTGCTGCCGAGAATTGACCGAAGGGACTCGTGATGGCACGACCCGCCGCACCCGACGCCGCGACGTCCGATCGGCCGTGGAAACGGCCCGGATCGGTGCGCTACGCCATCGAACGCCTGCGGAGCATCCCGCACCCTGCCGAGGTTTACCTGCCGGACCCCGGTGCCGTCGTGGTCCACCACGATGTGCCGGTGACGACCCGCGACGGGACCGTGCTGCGCGTCAACGCTTACCTGCCCACAGGTGACGGCCCATTCCCGGTGCTGTTATGCGCCCATCCATACGACAAGGACAACACCCCCAAGAAAAAGCGTTGGGGCCGAGGCTATTCGGTGCCGTTTCAGTATTACCTGTTGCGGCAACCGTCGCGCCCGCGGTTCTCCAGCATGACCGGTTGGGAGGCGCCGGATCCGGCGTGGTGGACCGCACACGGGTTCGCGGTGGTCAATTGCGACCTGCGCGGCGCCGGCCACTCCGACGGTGAGTGCTCGCTGTTGTCCGATCAGGAAGGCGAAGACGTCTACGACCTTGTCGAATGGGCCGCACAGCAGCCGTGGAGCACCGGCGCGGTAGGCATGATCGGCGTCTCCTACCTCGCCATCTCGCAATGGAAGGCGGCGGCGCTGCGACCTCCGCACCTGAGGGCGATCGTGCCGTGGGAGGGATGGACCGACGTCTACCGAGATCTGGCGCGCCCGGGCGGCATCCGGGAGATCGGTTTCCTCAAGATCTGGAGCAACGGACTGAGGGCTGCGCGGCTGAAATACACCCTGGACGAGGAGAGTGCGAAGCGGCCATTGCGCGACGAGTGGTGGCGGGCACTGGCACCCGAGCTGTCTAACATCGAGGTGCCTGCGTTGATCTGCGGCAGCTTCTCCGACAACAACCTGCACAGCCGCGGGTCGATGCGCGGCTTCGAAGAGATCAACTCGCCCGACCGGCATCTGTACACCCATCGTGGCGGCAAGTGGGCAACGTTCTATTCCGAGTCGGCCCTGGACACCCAGTTGTCATTCCTCAACCA
>JBAWAV010000378.1:0-3571 GCA_049589475.1 Mycobacterium sp. | reverse complement strand
CGGCACCCCCACCCCGTGATGGCCCGGCTAAGGCGCGGCGAAGGCCGGTTAACGTAGGTCGGCCACCCCGGCGTGGTTGCGGTGGCTGTGGCCGAGCAGGTCCGCACGTCGCGGGCGCGGTATGGCGGTTCGGCAAATTTGAAGCGGGCAGTTGTGGTTTCGCCCGTACCGGGGCTGTCGCAGGTCTAACGGGAGGCGACGACGACCAAGACCTGACCGAGGCGGACCAAAGTGGCCGCTGCCCGGGCATGGACCACGCCGCCGCGGCCAGCAAACGAAGCAAGGCGGTCGAAATCAACCCGCGACGGCAGACCGATAAGGACCGCTCGATCGACAGGCTGTCATAAAATCAATCACTTGCGGTGCGCCGGTGCCGCCACGGTGCGGACGTGAACAGGGGAAGACCGATGGCAGCGATGCACTTCATCTCGGGCCTGCCGCGCTCGGGTTCGACGCTGCTGGCGGCGTTGCTGCGACAAAACCCGCGTTTCGAGGCCGGTATGTCGGGTCCGCTGGCCGGGCTATTCGGTGCCCTATTGCGGGAGATGAGCGCCCGCAATGAGTTTTCGGTGTTCCTTGACGACGCCAAGCGCCAACGCATCCTGCACGGGTTGTTCGACAATTTCTATGCCGATTGCACCGCCGAGGTGATCTTTGACACCAACCGCGGCTGGTGTGCGTGGATGCCGGCGATTGCGCGGTTGTTTCCCGACGGGAAAGTGATTGCCTGCGTGCGCGAACTGCCGTGGGTGATTGACAGCATCGAGCGGTTGATCCAGCGCAACGTGTTCAGCCCGTCGTCAATCTTCAACTACAACGCCGGCGGCACGGTCTATACCCGCGCCAACGATGTCGCGGGACAGGATGGCATGGTCGGCGCTCCCTACGATGCGCTCAAACAGGCGTGCTACGGCGCGCAACGGGAGCGTCTGCTGCTGGTCCAGTACGAGACCCTGACTACCGACCCGGCCAAGACGCTGCACGCCATCTACGCTTTTCTCGGTGAGCCGGCTTTCGAGCACGACTTCGACCACGTCGACTACGACGTCACCGAGTTCGACGAACGTGCCGGTACTCCGGGGCTGCACACCGTGCGCGGCACGGTCAGCGCCGAGCCGCGCGCGACCTTACTGCCACCAGACCTATTCAAACGATTTGTCAACGACGCCTTCTGGCGCGATGCGCAGAATATTCCCGAGGGGCTGCAGGTCGTGTGACGTCTCATCGACCTTGAACGACCAATAGTGATGTCGCGCCCGTTGCACAGCTGCCAATGAAAGCCCCTGTTGCGTAGGCGATCTCATCACCAAGGCGCTCCTCGCGACGGGTTGGTCGCACGACATCATGGGATCGAGCAACTGCCCACAGACTCATGGTGTCTTGGCTAAACTCAGCGTGATCAGCGATGTCCCTTGATGGTTCACCGTGAAGGAGCCAGTGCAGAAGTGGACGACAATCCGCGGGCCGATGTGGTGACTCGCCAGTACGAGCGGTACAGGTACCCGCAACCGATACCGGACCTCGAAGCATGGGTGGCTGACCATTGGCAGTGGTTCGACCCAAGCCACGCGCACCGGGTTTTGTGGCCGGATCGGCAATACAAGCCCGATCTTGACATTTTGATTGCGGGCTGTGGCACCAACCAGGCGGCGGTGTTCGCGTTCATGAACCAGGATGCCAAAGTGGTCGCGGTCGACATTAGCCAACCGTCGCTGGACCACCAGCAGTACCTGAAAGACAAGCACGGACTGTTCAACCTGGATTTGCGCCTGCTGCCGATCGAGGAATTGCCATCACTGGGCCTGGATTTCGACCTGATCGTGTCGACCGGCGTGTTACACCACATGGCCGACCCGCAGGCCGGAATGAGTGCCATAGCAAGCTGTCTGCGACCCGACGGCGCCATGGGCATCATGCTGTATGCGAAGTACGGCCGAGCCGGGCTCGAGTTGCTGCAGTCGTTCTTTCGCGACTTGGGGTTGGGACAGAACGAATCGTCGATCGCCACTGTGCGCGAGACGCTTTCGGCGCTCTCGGCCGATCACCTGGTGCAACCCTATTTAAAGGTGGCCGGAGATCTGCGGTCCGATGCCGTTCTGGTGGACACCTTCCTGCACGGTCGCGAGCGCAGTTACACCGTCGATGACTGCCTGGACCTGGTTACCACGGCCGGGCTCGTCTTCCAGGGGTGGTTCAACAAGGCGCCGTATTATCCGCACGATCTGTTCGTGCGGCCCAATACGGTCTATCCGGCGATCAATGCGTTACCTGAACCGACGCTGTGGTCGGCGGTCGAGCGTCTCAACACCATCAACGCCTGTCACTTCTTCATGGCATGCCGGTCCGAGCGACCCAAGGAGTCGTATGCGATTGACTTTTCGACGCCGGCTTGCCTGGACTACGTTCCGTTGATGCGGATGCGGTGCGGCCTTGCCGGAAGCGATATTTTCCGACCGGATTGGCGAGCAACGCTGAACTCGGCCCAGTTGGCATTTGTGCAACGGGTCGATGGCCACCGCACGATTCGAGACATTGCCGCGTCGGTGCACGGCGAGGCCCCGTCGCGGGGAAGCGTGACCGACGTCGAAAAATTCTCTCGAAAGTTGTTCCAGGCGCTGTGGCGCCTCGATTTCCTGGCGATGGCCCTGCCCTCGGACTCGCAACGCTAACGGGATGAGAATGCGGCCCACGCGCCGCGAAACCAACACGCCGCGGTAGTGGGCGCGCTAGACCTCGCCGCTAAGCGAACGGAGCGGTGCTCCCCCGACGAACTACTGCCGAAGCGGACTTGAATTGCTGCAGGCGGACGTTCGTTACTTGAGGCTTGGACAGAACGAGTCGTCAATCGCGCCGTGCGAGAGACGCTTCGGGTGGTGAAGTGAACTGTGCCGCCTCGATTTCCTCGCGATAGCCCTGAATCGTCACCCAATAAGCGGATACGGCCCGCGTACCGCCAAGCATCCTTGTGCTACCACCCCTTACGCAGCAGCATGCGCTGGAGATGACCGGCAGCAGACCCCATGCGGCCAAAGCCATTTCATTTCGGCAATGCCCGCCCAATGTCAACGTTGCGCGATATCCTCAACCCATGTCTGATAGGCCTGCTACTGAGTCCGCCGACGCGGAAACCGCGAAACATTCTGCTGTTGAGGAAGCGTCTCATTCCAAGAAACCGGTGCCCGTCCCGCGCTGGTCGGATGCGTCGCGGTGGCTTACCTATGCGGCCCTGGCACTCGCGGTGATCGCCGTGACCCTCGCCGCCCTGGCATATTTCCACCCGGCACACAACAAGGCATCGGTGGCCCAGCAAGGCGGCGACGCGAAAGCGAACGTGTGCTCCGCCTTCGGCAGCGCCCGACAAGCTGTGGTCATCAACACCCACATGCAGAGCCCGAACGCCAATGACCAGGTTGCCGAACTTGCGGTGGCCACCAACGCACGTCTGGCCCTAATCGGAAGCGGCTCATACCTCCACGAACGGATCGCCGCCAATAGCGCGGCTCCAGCTGATCTCGTCAACGCCGCCACGTCCTTGGCCAACACCATCGAACAGCTGGGCATCAACTATCTG
>JBAWAV010000377.1:0-5239 GCA_049589475.1 Mycobacterium sp. | reverse complement strand
GTCGCTGCCACCACACTGATCGTTGCCTCGGTAGCCCTGTCCGGGTCGCCTGCCTACGCAATCAACCCGCCGGGCATCGACCCGGCCGCAGTGCCGCCCGACAGTCCGCCCGGCCCCAGCCAGCCGATGAAACAGAACTCCTACTGCACTGAGGTCGGCGTGTTGCCGGGCTCCGACTTCCGTGTCCAGCCCAAGTACATGGACATGCTCAACCTGAACGAGGCGTGGCGCTTCGGGCGCGGTGCCGGCGTACGGGTCGCCGTCATCGACACCGGGGTTACCCCGCATCCTCGGCTACCGCACCTCATTCCCGGCGGCGACTACGTGATGGGCGGTGGTGACGGGCTGACCGACTGCGACGCACACGGCACGCTGGTGGCCTCGATGATCGCCGCCGCACCGGGCATCGGTGAGCTCCCCGGAGCACCTGCACCGCGGCGGCCACCGCCGGTTCCGACCAAGGAACCGCCCCCACCGGCACCGCCGCCGCAGACGATCAGTGTGGCCCCACCGCCACCGCAGACCATCACGATGGTGCCGGCACCACCACCGTCGGAAGAGGGCCCACCGCCGCCGTTCGGTGGTCCGCAGCAGCAGCAGCAGGTGCCGCAAGCGCCTGCTGAACCAAAGACCCCTGGAGCTGCCAACCACGGCCGCGGCACGGCAGTGCTACCCGACTACGGCGGTGACCGGCACGTGGTATCGGTCGATTACCCGCGGCCGGCCACGCCGCCGGCGCCGTTGGATCCGCCGCCTCCGCCGGCGCCGGCTGACGCCTACACCGGCATCGCCCCGGACGTCGACCTGATCTCGATTCGCCAGTCCAGTGGGGCATTCGGACTCAAGGACGCCTACACCGGCGACCAGGACCCGCAGACTCGGCAGAAGTCGGACAACATTCGGAGCATGGCGCGCGCGATCGTGCATGCGGCCGACATGGGTGCGCAGGTGATCAACATCTCGCTAGTGATGTGCATGAGTGCGCGCAGCATCATTGACCAGCCCGATCTGGGTGCGGCAGTCCGCTACGCCGCGGTCGACAAGAACGCGGTCATCGTCGCCGCCGCAGGCGACACCGGTCAGAAGGACTGCAAAGCGAATCCATTGGTCGACCCGTTGCACCCCAACGATTCTCGCGACTGGGGCGGCGTGACCACCGTGGTGACTCCGTCGTGGTTCAGCGACTACGTCCTCACGGTCGGCGCGGTGGACGCTTCGGGCGCACCGATGGACAAGTCGAGCGTGGCCGGACCATGGGTGGGCATCGCGGCTCCCGGTACCGACGTCGTCGGGCTGTCGCCGCGAGATGACAACTTGGTCAACGCGATTGACGGTCCGGACAACACCTTGCTGGTGCCATCCGGCACCAGCTTCTCCACGGCGATCGTCTCGGGCGTGGCGGCCCTGGTGCGAGCCAAATATCCGCAATTGTCGTCGCACCAGATCATCAACCGGTTGATCCACACCGCCAGGGCACCTGCCCGGGGGGTCGACAACCAGGTGGGCTACGGGGTCATCGACCCGGTCGCCGCGCTGACCTGGGACGTACCCGACGGGTCTGTCCTGCCGAAGGATTCGGCGTCGCCGCTGAAGCTGCCGCCGATGCCCGCTCCGCGCAATATGGCGCCGGTGTGGGTCGCGGCCGCAGGTCTTGGTGGTGCGCTACTGCTTGCCGGCTTGGTCTTTGGCGGAGCGGTACTGATGCGTAAGACAGGGAGACAGGAATGAAGGCACAACGCGAATACGGGCTGAGCCTGTCATGGGCGCGAGTGACGACGGTGTTCCTCATTGACGTTGCGCTGCTGGTGATCGCAAGTCATCTACCCGACTCCTGGCAGGCCGACCGCAACCTGACTTTCTGGATTGGTGTCGGTCTGGCTGTCATCATCACCGTCGCCGCCCTGCTGACCAATGGGGGAGTGCCGATTGCGTCGGCGCCGATCGCCCGGGTCCGCAACTGGTACGCCGACCCCGAAGCATTGACCGTCGGCTGCGCCCCGGCGATCGATCATCGTCGGCAATTCAGCCGCGACACCGTCGGAATCCGGGAGTACGACGATCAGCTGATCGCCGTGATCGCGGTTGACGGCGCGGGCGAGGCAGGTCGGCACCGCCACAAAGACGCGTTGACGACGTCGATCCCGCTGGAGGCCGTGATCACGTCGCTGCGGCAGTTCGATGTCCGATTGGACAGCGTCGACGTCATCTCGGTGGGAACCCGCGGTGCGGGCAAAGGCGTCGAGTCGGCCGTTCAGGACGACTTCGGCGGTGGCCGGCGCCCGATCGAAGAGCGCAACACCTGGCTGGTGCTGCGGATGGACCCGCAGCACAACGTCAGTGCCGTCGCCGCCCGTGATTCGGTGGCCTGCACCCTGGCCGCGGCTGCTGAGCGCCTCGCGCACGATCTGGACGGCCGCAACTGTGTAGCCAGGCCGCTGACCGCCGACGAGATCGTCGACGTGGATGACGCGGTGTTGGCGGGACTGCAGCCCGCTCACGTGCGGCCGTTCTGGCGCTACCTGAAGACCCCCGACGGTTTTGTCACAAGCTTCTGGGTGTCGCCCGGCGACATCACCAGCGAAACGCTCGAGGAGCTGTGGCTGACCGATGCCGACGTCACCGTGATGACGATCCGGATCATCGCCGAGGGCCGCGAGGCCGATGTGTCGGTCTGGGTGCGCTACCACAGCGACAAGCGGCTGCGGAAAGAGGCTTTCAGCGGGCTGAACCGGCTGACGGGGCGTCAGCTCGGCGCCGTGGCTGCCAGTCTGCCGGCACCGACCTCACGCCGCCCGCTGCCCATGCCGAGCCGGACGTTGACTACCGCCGATGACATCCTGGTTCCGGTTGGCGCAGGGACGGGGCAACAGGCAGGCGCGGCCGAAGCCCTACGATGACAAGATGACTCGCCCGCAGACCACCGCGCCGGACTCCCGCAACGCGATGGTCGCAGGCCTTCTCGCATCTGGTATTTCGGTCAATGGGCTTCAGCCCAGCCACAATCCGCAGGTGGCCCTGCAGATGTTCACGACCGCCACCAGACTCGACCCGGAAATGTGCGACGGATGGCTGGCGCGGGTGCTGGCCGGCGATCAGAGCATCGAGGTACTCAGCGGCGCCTGGCGGTCCGTCAAGACGTACGGTTGGGAAATTCGCCGCTGTGGCCTCAGCGAGTTGGAGTTCCGCCCGGAGATCTCCGATGGAATGTTCCTGAAGCTGGCAGTCACCAGCGTGGAGTCGTTGGCCGCCGGCTACGCGGCTGCGCTGACCGAAGCCAAGCACTACGAAGAAGCGGCCGACCTGCTGGATGCGATCACGCCGCGGCACGCCTCCGACGAGGAGTTGGTCAAGTACGTGCGCGGGCTGCTGCATTTCCGCACCGGCCGCTGGCCGGACGTGCTGGTCCAGTTCCCGCCCGGTGCCTCGTGGCGGCATCCTGAACTCAAAGCCGCCGGAGCGGCGATGGCGACCACCGCGCTGGCCTCCCTCGGGGTATTCGAGGAAGCGACCCGGCGCGCGCAGGAGGCCATCGAGGGCGACCGGGTACCCAGCGCCGCGAACGTCGCGATGTACACCCAGGGAATGTGCTTCCGGCACCTGGGCCGCGAAGAGGAGGCCGTGGAGGCGCTGCGCCGGGTCTACTCGCGCGATGCCAAGTTCACGCCGGCCCGCGAGGCGTTGGACAGCCCCAGCTACCGGTTGGTGCTGACCGACCCGGAAACCATTGAGGCACGAACAGATCCGTGGGATGCAGGCAGCGCTCCCACCCGCGAACAGGCCGAGGCCGCGCGTCACGCCGAGATGGCCAAGAAGTACCTGGACGAAGGCGACGCCGAACTCAACGCCATGCTCGGTATGGAGCAGGCCAAACGTGAGATCAAGCTGATCAAGTCGACGACGAAGGTGAACCTTGCCCGCGCGAAAATGGGCCTCCCGGTGCCGGTTACGTCGCGACACACGCTGCTGTTGGGACCTCCCGGCACGGGTAAGACGTCGGTGGCCCGCGCATTCAGCAAGCAACTCTGCGGCCTGACCGTGCTGCGTAAACCGTTGGTGGTGGAAACCAGCCGATCGAAATTGCTGGGCCGCTACATGGCCGATGCCGAAAAGAACACCGAGGAGATGCTCGAGGAGGCGCGCGGCGGCGCCGTCTTCTTCGACGAGATGCACAACCTGCACGAGAGTGGCTATTCTACCGGCGACGCGTACGGCAACGCGATCATCAACACGTTGCTGCTGTACATGGAGAATCACCGCGACGAGCTGGTGGTCTTCGGCGCGGGCTATGCCAAGGCGATGGACAAGATGCTGGAGGTCAACCAGGGCCTGCGACGCAGGTTCTCCACTGTCATCGAGTTCTACAGTTACAACCCGAAAGAGCTGATCGCGCTGACCCAGTTGATGGGCCGGGAGAACGAAGACGTGATCACCGACGACGCCGTCGACGTTCTGTTGCCGTCCTACACCAGGTTCTACGACGACGAGACGATCTCGCAGGACGGCGACCTGATACGCGGGATCGACACGCTGGGTAACGCCGGGTTCGTGCGCAACGTGGTGGAGAAGGCCCGCGACCACCGCAGCTTCCGCCTCGACGACGAAGATCTCGACGCGGTGCTGGAAAGTGACTTCGACGAGTTCAGCGACGACCAGTTGCGCCGTTTCAAGGAGCTGACCCGCGACGACCTTGCCGAGGGGTTGAGCGCAGCGGTGGCGGAAAAGAAGAGCGACTAGTCCGTCGCGAACATCGCAGCGGGTGGCGCCCAGCATTCGACCAACAGCCACAAGCGATTTCGGCTGCCCTCCAGGTCCACGGCCTACCCGGACCTGACCCTGGTCGGCCAGTTGAGTTGACTACCTTGCCTCTTGGTGGAACTATTGCCGATGCAAGCACCTCGCTAGGTGAGGCGTCTGCACGGATACAGGCCACTGACCTCGAACGTCGAAAGACGCCCAGGGTCAGGACAGCTCCTCCCGGCTTAAGGGTTGAGCCCAAGTGGCTTCCGGCCTTGCATTTTTAGGCCCGGATACGCCGTGCAGTGCCAAAGCTCTGACGAGAGGGGTGCAGCGGCCGGCTGATTTTGCCGGATCCGCTTCGTCCCGTGTGCACCGTGATGGCACCCCCGTGTGCCCTGGCCGCGAGGAGGTGAGGCGAAGTGAGTCTTAGTGATAGTCCGTATCCGAAACCGGTGACCATTTCGTTCGGATACGGCCCCGGCTTCATCTTCATGATCTGAAT
>JBAWAV010000376.1:0-15995 GCA_049589475.1 Mycobacterium sp. | reverse complement strand
CCAATACACCCCCAACGTCCAAGCCGACATCGGACCGGGGCACCCATGGACCTCACCCGAGGTAATGCTGTCGGACCCCGCCACCTACGCAATGGTCACTGTCAGCACTGGCACCGAGCCGGGCACGCCGATGTTCCATTGCGCCCTAGTCGTTGACGGGGTAGTCGTGAAATCCAACGACGGACCGAAGGGCGTGCTCTGTTCGCTGCGCAATTGGTGAGGCAGTTAGAGCTCGGGGTCGCCCTCAAGATGGCGCAGGTAACTCTCGACGATCTCGATCGTTTCGCTGTGGCCGGCGGACATGTCAAGCGCTTGCTCAATGACCAGGACTCGCGACACACTGGTCATCAGCACGGACCACACCAGTGGCGGGATCTTCACGGGGGCGACGTCGTAACGATCGAGAATCGTCGTCAGCGCTTTGCGCTGCTCTTCGCGAAAACGCTCGGCGTAATAAGCGATCTCGGCCTTCAGCGCTTTCCGATGGTTGGCCAGCGTGATGAACTCCATGGTGATCGCGGTGGCCGCCGGATCGGTGCTGAACCGCCACAGCGCCCACAGCGGCTGCCGCGCCTGCAACACCTGCGCCTGCACCTCAAGGCCCTCTTCGGCACGGCGGCGGAACGCCGCCAAGAACAGGTCGTCCATGGTGCGGAAGTAGTAGTGAACCAACTGCGGTTTGAGCGCCGCCTTCTCCGCGACCCGGCGCGAAGTGACTGCGGCATAACCCTCTTCGAGCATCAACTGTTCGGCGGCGTCGAGCAGCACGCCACGGTTCTTGGCGTCCGGTGCCCCGATCCTGCGCGCCGAAGTCATACCGTGGTTCCACACTCTCGCCGAATATTTGCTGAACATGCCGATCGTAGCGTCGGGCCACGCTCTCACCTTGACCACGACATTAGCGCCATGCTAAGCAGGTGCTCAGCAATTACTGCATATTCGTCGATCTCAGTCCCGGGCGGCACGGGGCACATAGCGGACCGCCGCCCACTTCACCACGGTTGAAACCCAGCCTCGGGAGGCGCGCATACATGAGCAACTTCGATTCGATCGACTTCTTCACGGACCAGTCTCTCGTTCCCGACCCGCACCCCTACTTCGATTACCTGCGTAGTCAAAACCCGGTGCTGCGGCTGCCCCACCACAACGTCGTCGCGGTCACCGGATGGGAAGAGGCCAACGCGGTCTACAAGGACCCCGACACCTTCTCCAACATCGTCGCGCTCGGTGGCCCGTTCCCGCCGTTGCCGTTCGAGGTCGAGGGTGACGACCTCACTCCGCTGATCGACGCGCACCGTAGCCAATTCCCGATGTTCGAGCACATGGTCACCATGGACCCGCCGGATCACACCCGCGCGCGCTCGATCCTGAGCCGGTTGCTCACGCCGAGCCGGTTGAAGGAGAACGAGGAGTTCATGTGGCGCCTCGCCGACCGCCAGCTCGACGAGTTTCTGGGGAACGGCGAGTGCGAATTCATCGGCGAATACTCAAAGCCCTTTGCGACATTGGTGATCGCCGACCTGCTCGGCGTTCCGGAGGAAGACCACAAGGAGTTCCGCACGGTACTGGGCGCGGACCGTCCCGGCGCGCGGGTGGGGTCGCTCGATCTGGAGTCGGTGGGTATCAACCCGCTGGAGTGGCTCGACGACAAGTTCTGCTCCTATATCGAAGCGCGGCGCAGTGCTCCCCGGGACGACGTGCTGACCTCGCTGGCGACCGCGAAGTACCCGGACGGGTCCACACCAGAGGTGATCGAGGTAAGTCGTTCAGCGACTTTCCTTTTCGCCGCCGGACAGGAGACCACCGCGAAACTGCTGTCGGCCGCGCTGCAGGCTCTCGGCGATCGGCCGGAGATTCAGCAGAAGCTGCGTGAGGACCGCAGCCTCATTCCGGGCTTCATCGAGGAATCGCTGCGGATGGAAAGCCCGGTGAAAAGTGACTCGCGGCTGGCCCGCAAGGCGACCAACGTTGGCGGCGTGGAGATTCCGGTCGGCACCGTCGTCATGGTGCTGCCGGGTGCAGCCAATCGTGACCCACGGCGGTTCGAGAACCCGCACGAATTCCAGCTGGACCGCAAGAACGTCCGCGAACACATGGCGTTCGCCAGGGGCGTGCACTCCTGCCCCGGTGCGCCGTTGGCCCGTGTCGAAGGTCGCGTGTCGATCGAGCGCATCCTGGACCGGATGTCGGACATCGCGATCAGCGAAGCCCAGCACGGACCGGCCGACGGGCGGCGCTACACTTTCGAGCCGACCTACATCCTGCGTGGGCTCAGCGATCTGCACCTCACGTTCACGCCGCGTCCCGCACTGGAGCCAGCCCGCTAAGGGCCTCAGTCAAATACGTGACGTGGCAGCGTTATCGGGATATCCAGCGAACTGAGCAGCCCGGCCGGTGCGGCCACCACGTAGGGCACGGCGTTCACAACGCGCATCGCGGTCGCGGCCATTGCCGCGTGCCCCGCGCCGTGCCCCTGCGCCGCGCCCATCGTCATGGCGCAGTGGATGTCGGGTTCGCCTTCGATGTCGATCCGATAGGTGGCGTCGGCCTCGGAATTCGGCCAGTTCGGCGCGACGTCGCGTGCCATCCGGATGATGTGCTCAACCACGATCGCTTCGCGGCCATCGACCACGCCGGCCGCCCTGGTCCGCACCGCGCCGCAGGTGCCGGCCGGAATCGTGCCGAACGCCACGTCGATGTCGCGGTCGGTCAGTTCGCGGTCCAGGCTCCCCCGGATTTCCTGGACGTCGACACCGAGCCCGTCGGCGATGAGGTGAAGCGGCGCCTTCCAAGCGATTTCGATGAATCCCGGTGTCTTCAGCATGGGTTCGAAGTCGAGTGTCTTGGCGAAGCCCATGCCGTTGACCATGACATCGGCGACCGGGTAGTGGTCGTTCAGCGCGATTTCGGTGACCGTGAGAGTGCGGATCTTCTTGGATTGGGTGCTCATCATGAGCGCGAGCTGATCGGATGCGAATCCCGGGAAGATGCCCGATGCGTAGAACGACGATCGGCCGCTCTGGGCGGCGGCCGCGAGTTGATCGCGCCATTCGGTGGCGAAGTACGACGGCGGGTAGATCAGGCTGGTGGTCGATGTCGATACGACGTTGATGCCCGCTGACAGCAGCTTGAGGTAATCCGGGACCGCGCCCGCGTCGCGCTGCGGACCGCTGGCGGCATAGACGACGCAGTCGGGCTTGAGCGCGATGAGGGCGTCCGCGTCATTGGTCGCGGCCAACCCCAGTGGCTCGCCACCGGCGAGCTCGCCCGCGTCTTTGCCGACTTTGCCGGGCGAATGCACCCACACGCCAACAAGTTCCAGATCAGGCCGATTCCGGACAGCGTCGACGGCAACCGAACCGACCCCGCCGGTCGACCACACAACCACCCGGATGGGCGACGCCATCGATTCCTCCTTGCTCATCCGTGAACCATCTGGGCTTGCTGGTGGGCCGCCACCGCAGTCTGCAGGTAGCGCCAGGCAACCTCGGGCTCGACGCCGCCGCACAGTGGGTGCAGCGGCAGCGACTTTCCGGAGCGGACGAATTCCGTTGCCGACGAGGGCGTCAGGATGCGGTACGGCCCGCCGGACGATCGCAACTCGGCCACGGTGCTTGCCCGGGTGATGCTGGCGACAGAATCATCTCCGTGCCGATAGGACGCGGCCATCGCGGCGTCGTGCAGCAAGTGCGGGCCGAGCTGCTCCCATGCCTGATCGACGTCCTCGGCAACGAAAACCACTGTGGGAGAATCTGGCACGGGAAACTGCACGAAGCCCGGAACCTTCCCCAGCTGGCGGCACTGTGCCTCGTAGTAGGTCCTCAGCTCGGGCCGGTCGACTTGGGAGATGAAACCCAGTCCGTGCGCGGCGGCTCTGCGCACCGCGGCCTTGCTGCCACCTGCGATCATCATGGGCGGCCCGTTGGGGGATGCGCATCGTGGCGTGACGCGCACCTGCCTGCCCCGAAAATCAACCGGCTCACCGCGAAGCAGCGCTATCAGTACCCGTAGGTACTCATCGGCGAGCCTGCCCCGAGCGGCCATGTCAACCCCGAAATGGGCGTACTCCTCTTCACGATGGCCCACGCCAAACGCATGGGAAACCCTGCCGCCGCTGATGAGGTCGAGCACGCTGATCTCCTCGGCGAGCCGCACCGGATCCCACAGCGGCAACGGGACCGCCGCGAGCAAGATCGCCATGTCCCTCGTTCTGGCCGCGACGGCCGACGCGAGCATCAGCGGGGTCGGCAGGTGCCCATCGCTGGCGCCGTGGTGCTCAGACAGCACCACCAACGGCACGCCGCGAGTCTCGGCCCATTCACACATATCGGACACCGCGGCATAGTGACCGGCCGCCGGCCCGGCCCAATCAGGAACTCTCATATCGAAACGCAACGTCAGCACGACCGTGAATGTCCTTCCTGCGCCGATGGGCGGTCGCCGCGCTGGGCGCTCTCCCACGTTGACCAGATTCCCGCCGAATAGGGCGCCGGTGCGCCCGCCTGCTCGTAGAACCCCTGCGGGTCATAGACTTTGGCGCTCGGCCATGGCCACGGACAGACGATCGAGCTCGCGGCGCCCGACCATCGTGTGACGGCGGTGTACACCACCCCGTAAGTCATGAACGCCACGTTGACGCAGACGAGCATGACCACGAACGAAGCCAGCACCGGCCGATGCGGAAAGACTCTGGCCCGCAACGCCAGTCGCTCGGCCACGGTGCGCCCGGTGTCGTCTCGATAGATCAAGACCGCGGCTGGGATCATCAGGATGCTGATCAGCGACGACTGCCACAGCAGGGGAAACTGCCAGCGCGTGCCGGCGAACACTGATCCGAACGGAATGACTTGGGTGAACGTGTAGAGCCCGATGCGCACGCACAACTCTTCCATGGCGAAGTCGTAGACGAAGCCGAACGCGAAGACCAGACCGGACAAGCTGATCAGTGGGTGCCGCGACACAAACGAATTCAGCGAACGGCCGGCTTGCAGGCGCTGCAAAACCCAGATCGCCGGAAAGAACGGCGGCACAACAAACATCGATATCGCTGCAATGAACAGCGGTTCGATGGTCGGCGACAGTGACACGATCGGCCAGTCCTCGGGCCAGTGCCACAGATCGGGGTTGTAGGCCGCGAATGTCGCCCAGTTCATCGGCGCATCGAGCCACGCCAGTGTGCTCACCGCGATCGTCATCAGCAAGTAGGGATGCCCGGGATGCCGGCGCCACAGAACCACGATCAACGCGACGATGCTGACCAGCGCGAGGTAACTGAAGATCTCGATCGTCACGATCCAATGGGTGTACCCGAACAGTGGGTCGGACAGCGGGTGCGGACCACCGCTGTCATTGGGGTTGCGGATACGCGGGGAGATAGCGCCGTAGCGGGCGTTGTGGACGATCAGCCCGAGCAGCACCACACCGGCGGCGATCGCCACCACCGACCTCAGTGGGCGTTTCTTCAATACGCTGTCGGGCTTGCCGAGCTGTTCGACTGTCACGGCTTCACGGCCGGATCGCGGCAGCGACCGGCCACCGATGCGCACCGAATACTTGGGGAATGACGACTCCCGGTGGCTCCTTGAGGACGTAGGGGATGGCTCGTAGGGCGGAGATCCCTACTGCGACGAAACCTCCTGAGACATCACCGAAATGCGCGATGGGGTCGGTATCGACGCGGATCTCTGCATCGATGTTGGGCACTCCGTCGACGCGAATTCGCACGCTGTGACCGTCGAGCGCCAGATCCCAGTCGGGGATGTCGGGCGTGCAGGTCCAGAACTCCTCCACGACCAGAACGGGCTTGCCGCCGTGATAGCCGGTCCAGGAGAGGATTTGGCCCACCACCGTTCCGGCGGGCAGGGTCGTGCAGTCGAGTGTGACGTCATTAGGTGATGTCGCGGTCTTGATGACGTGGTCGATCTTGTCGATGTGAACGCCCAGGGTTTCGGCGGCGGCGCCGATGGCTTGTTCGGATTGCGTTGACACGGAACGGAACGCGGGCGATTCGATCGAGATCTCTTCGGGCCGCTTGCCCATGCCCATCAGGTCGACGAGCATTCGCTCCTCGGGCACCTGCGAACAGTCGACGAATTGCTGGACTGTGATGGTGTCGACACGCTGGCACAGGGCGGTCAGGCTGACCGCCAGTTTCTCCAGCATGAAGCCCGGATGTTCGCCGGCCGGGCAGAATCTCGACCTCCCCACGTCGCACGCCGTGCGGATCCGTTCATCGACAGCAGACCCCAGGGTCGGCAGGTGCGCATACGAGGTCACCGTGATCACGCTCTTACCCGTCTCGAGAAGCGTGACGATGTCGTCGGTGTTGGCGTCGAAACCGTAAGCCTTGCTGGCCGAATGCAGCACCACGTCGGCATCGAGGGCCAGGATCGCGGCCTTGTCATTGGTCGCGACAACCCCGGTATCGGGGCGGCCCACCAGAGCTCCGGCGTCGACACCCACCTTGTCGGGCGAGTAGACGAACAGCCCGGCGAGATCGAACTCAGGGTTGTCGATCACCTCGGCGAGCTGCACAGAGCCCACCGGTCCGGTAGCCCACTGGATGACCCGGGTAGTCATTTTTGGCTCACACTTGTTGCGTCGCAAAGACATTCTTGGGAATGGTCAGGGGCAGGTCGACGGCGCTGAGCAACCCGGGCGCGGCGTTGACGACATAGGGCACGGCGTTGACGACGCGCATCGCAGTGGCCACCATCGCGCCGGCACCAGAGGTCATCGAGGCGATGCCGGCCCGAGCGGGATCGCGCAGCGTTGCCGCCAGTGTGCAGTCGATGTCGGGATCTCCGGTGATCACCACGCGGTAGGACAAGTCGCCAATGCCGGTCGGCCAGTCCGGGGCCACGCTGTGCGCCAGCCGGGTGACGTGTTCGACAATGATCGCCTCGCGCCCGTCTACGACACCGATCGCCTTCATACGGATTGCCCCGCAGGTTCCCGCCTTGACGGTGCCCATGGCGACTTCCAATGTGTCGTTGGTGACGGCGCGGTCGAATTCCTCGCGGACCTCCTGGACTTCGGCGCCGAACGCGTCGCCGATCAACCGGAGCTGTCCCGCCCATTCACCGGCGATCGCGCCGGGGAACGAGATCCAGGGCTGGTAGTCCAGCGGCTGGCCGAATCCCAGTCCGTTGATCATGATGTCGGGCACGCCGTAGTCGTCGTACAAACCGATCTCATAGGAGTGGATCGACTCGATCGACGAGGACTGGGTGGAGAGAACGAGCGGCAGGTAGTCGGCGGCGAATCCCGGCTCGATACCGGAAGCGTAGAGCGACACCTGTCCCTGTTTGGCCGCGGCGACGAGTTGTTCGCGCCACTCGGCCGGCTCGTAGGCGTGCGGGTTGACCAGCCGGGTGGTGCTGGTGGTGACGACGTTGATGCCTGCTTCCAGCAATTTCACGTAGTCCGGAATTGCCAGGGCGTCACGTTCGGGTCCGCTGGCCGCATAGACCACGCAATCGGGTTTGAGAGCGATCAGTGCATCGGCGTCGTTGGTTGCCGTGACGCCGATCGGATCACCGTTGGCCAGCTCGCCGGCGTCCTTGCCCACCTTGTCGTCGGAATGAACCCAGACCCCGACGAGGTCGAGCTCGGGGCGGTTGGTGATGGTACGTATGGCGATCGAACCGATTCCTCCGGTTGCCCACACCACCACGCGGTGCTTGCCTGCGGTCATTAGTTCCTCCTGTGTTGGCTTATGCGATCTTGACCGGCAACCGGGCCCAGCCCCGGACGCTGGAAGTTCTTGCCCGACTGGCCTTCTCGTAATCGACGTCCCAGTCGGTCCACCGTTTGAAGACCTCTTCGAACGCGACCCGCGCTTCCAGCCGTGCCAGCGAGGAGCCGAGGCAGAAATGCAGACCCTGCCCGAAGCTCAAATGCCCACCCGTGCGATGGATGTCGAAGCGGTCCGGATCGGCAAAGTGCGTATCGTCGCGATTGGCCGAGGCGTTGAGCAAGAGCATGTAAGACCCTTCGGCCACGGTCTGCCCGTACAGCTCGGCGTCCTGAGCGACGTAACGGCCCTGCACCGGTGACGGCGGTTCGTAGCGTAGCGTCTCCTCGACCGCTGACGGGATCAGCGACGGGTCAGCCGCCAGTTCCCTTCTCTGATTCGGGTTTTCACCGAGTAGCTCGCCCATGAAGCCGATGAGCCGAGCCGTGGTCTCGCCGCCGGCGCCGGCGATCATCGCGGTGTAGGCTATGACTTCGCCGCGTTCGAGGGGGCGCACGGTTCCGTCTGGTTCTTCGACATGCGCGTTGAGCAGTTCGGTCATCAGATCGTCGGACGGATGTGTCGCCCGCCATTCGATGTAATCGGCGAACTGCGCAATCGATTCTTCGAGGGTCGTCGCGCTCAGCAGGCTGCCCCCGGATTCGACCGTGATGCTTTTGTCGTTGCGTTCGCGGATCTGTTGCTGCCCTTCTTCGGGGATGCCGAGCAGGTAGCCGATGGTCCGCATGGGCATGATGGCGCCGAGATCCCCGACGAAGTCGAAGCTGTCCGCGCCGCGCAGCGGATCCAGTGCGCGCGAACAGAGGTCGCGCACCAGACCCTCGACGGCCATCATGCGACGGGGCGTGAACACCCGAGACAACAGGCGGCGATGCAGGTCGTGCAGCGGCGGATCTTCCCACAACAGAATGCCGGGCGGTATGTCGATGCCGCTGAACAAGACATCGGCGGTGGTGCCGTGTCCCGAGCGGTAGGTCTGCCAATCGTGCAGTGCCGGACCGACATCGTCGTAGCGACTCAGCGCATAGAAGTTGTACTTCTCATTGAAGTACAAGGGAGCTTCGTCGCGCATCCGCTTCCACACCGGATACGGGTCATCGTCGATGACGTGGTCGAACGGGTCGTAGTACAGCTCAACAGTGGAATTGCTCAAGGTCTGCCTTCTGCTAGCGGGGCTGGTTGGGCGTGCCCGGGTAGAGCTGTTCGGTAGGTCCCGCGGTCACCCAGCCGCCCAGCTTCGTAATGAGATGCGGCGCAAAGACCGAGCCGTACACCAGGTGTCCAACAACGATGACGGCGACGATGGACAGCGCCGACGATTGGAGGCGACTCTTCGCCTTGCTGTCAGCCCACATCTCGATGACGTTGCGGCCCTCGGAATCGGTGCGTCCGAGGAGATAGGTGAAGACCATCATCTCGATGCCCATGGCCAGCGAGTCATACAGCGGGTACTGATGTTTGGTGCCCTCGAAGATCGCGAGCCCGGGAATGACATAGCCGTAGTAGAAGTTGCCGAAATGCGCTCCGGTAATCGCATTGAAGACGAAAGCCCAGCTGAACCCCACGCCGAGGCCGACCGTCAAGAGCGTAATCGGCCTGCGCCACTGGAACTTTGCACTCAGCCATCGTCCGAGCGCGGCCCCGATCAGGGCGGGAAGCACGAAGTAGGAGACGTAGCCGATAGGTACCGACGACGGCAGGCCTCCCCAGGTCACGTTCAGCGGCCACCACCACGGCATCCGGGGCAGGCCGGGCGGGAATTGTGCATACATCGCCCAGTCATACGGCGACTCGATCCACGAGAACGACAGCGCCGAGATGCTCAGCAAAAGCAATGGATGCACGCGTCGGCGGCGATAGCTCAGATAGATGCCAATGAGAATGAACGCGATCCCGGAGACATAGGCAAAGTACATTTGCCCTTCCAGCAACGGCGTTATTTTCGGGCTCACGGGCGGCCCTCGTTGCTCGTAGTGCGCCGCGCTTCGGGGTCAAAGCGGAGAACAAGACCGAACACCAGAGCAATCAGTCCAAATAACGTGCCTAGCATGATCACAGCACCCACGCCCAACACCTCTCCTATGAGGAAACAACACTTTAGATAGTGACGACTATCCTATAAACAGTCAACCATCAGATTCGGCTCGAGGAGTGAGGACCGTTGCCCCAGCGCTCTGCCGCCGGCAAGCCGGCTGAGGCTGCGCCCCCGGCGACACGTCGGCCCCGCGGCGAACCACGCAAGCTTCTGCTCGCTGCCGCCCGTGACCTGTTCGCCCGCCAGGACTATCGCAGCACCACGACACGCGAAATCGCCGAAGCCGCAGGCGTTACCGAACATCTCCTGTTCCGCAACTTCGGTTCGAAAGCAGGACTGTTCCGGGAGGCCCTCGTCCTGCCGTTCACCGAATTCGTCGACGACTTCGGCCACACCTGGAATTCGGTCGTCCACGAGGAGGCTGACGAAGAGGATATGGCGCGGCGCTTCGTCGGGCAGCTCTACGACGTCTTCGTCGAACACCAGGGCCTGCTCTTGACGCTCATGGCTGCCCAAACCCTCAACGAAGAAGAACTGGCCGAGACGGGCATCGCCGACATCAGACGAGCCCTCAACGTGCTCAGCCAAATCGGCGCAGAAGGCATGCGCATCCGCGGCATGCGCACCAACAACCCCGACCTGCCTGCCCACTCAACCGTCGCGATGATCGCCGGCATGGCGGCGTTGCGCTCCACCTACTTCGGAACCGAGCCCCCGCCGAGACACGCCATCGTCGACGAGCTCGTCCAAGCGGTACTGCATGGCTTCCTGCACCGGCAGGATTGAGGGGCAAATACGCTGCGGCAGCAGTGTTTACGTGTCGGCGCGGGTCCAGAAGGTGTGGCCCTGCTGAGCAATGCAGATCAGAAACAGCCCGTCGGGCGCCTGAGCAACGTAGTTGAGGAACGGGTTGCAGTCGGTGTTTTCTTCCTTGATCCCCGCCATCGGGGGCGAACGGAACCAGCGTGCCTGATATCTACGGGGTGAGCCGCAAAACATCAGCCGTCCGGGTTGGGTGGCGGGCACATAGCCGCCTGAGACACCGAATGCGTAATAGGTGGTGTTGTCGCATGGCGCGCCGAGAACCATGTTCGGAGCGATGCCCGGCGTGCAGGCCGGGTAGTCGCACACACTGGGACCGGCAGCAGCGGTCGACGGCATCAACACGCCGATTCCTATCAGCGCGGCAAGCGCTGCCACGATGAGACGCACCGGATCAGTTTTGCATAGGCGATAAGAAAATTCTCTTCTTCTCGGAGAAGAAGCTATCGGACGTGTGACGCCGCAGCTCACGGCCAGTCAGCTCCGCCGCAGCCAGGCCCCGAAAGCGCGCAATGATAACGTGATTCTCCGTGCTCGACGCTCAACAAAGCGACGACCCTGGGCAGGGAGTCGAGCCCGACCCGCCCATCTCGTTAACGGAAGCAGAAGAAGCGGTCTCCCGCGCTGAAGCGCGCGCCGCGGAGGCCCGCGCCCGGGCCGAGCAACTACGCCGGCAAGCCGCAGCAAGCGCTCCCGACGAGTCGGACACCGACGATGAAACGGACGTCGAAGAGGCATCGGCCGCCGACGGCGATAACGACGAAACCGCCAAGTCCGAAACGTCATTGGCACGGATCAGGCGTTCGCTGCGGGGTCTGCAATCACGGGTGCGTCCACCCAAGCAGACCACAGTGGGGGTCGCAGCGGCGATCGTCCTGGTCGCGTCATCCCTCGGGGCGAGCGGTTACATGCTGTGGCAACACATCTCACTGATGCACGAGCACAAACGTGCCGCTGAGTACACCACCGCCGCGCGGGCCGGGGTCGAGCTGATGATGTCGATTGACCCCGACCACGCTCGCGAGAACGTTCAGCGGCTCATCGACAACACCACGGGCATGATGCAGACCCAGTTACGGGCGACGTCGACCTACCTGGTCGAGGATGCACAGAAGGCCAAAGTCGCCACCAAGGCGACCGCACAAGACATCGCCGTGGAATCGATGACAGACAATTCAGCGGTCGTGCTGGTCGTCGCAAAATCCGACACCACCAATCCGGACAAGTCGAAACGACCCCCGGCCTATTGGCGACTCAGTGTCGGCCTTACGCGAGACGGCGGACAGCTCAAGATGTCGAAAGTCGATTTCGTCGAGTGATGGCCGAAGAAGCAGAATCGTCGCACGAGAATTCCGAAGAGGCACTCGACAACGGCGACAGAACAATTGACGATGTCGATGCGCCGTCACGTGGCGAGGCAGGCGCCTCCGCGGTGGTCATGATCGGGCGACTGATGGGTCACGCTCGGGCGCATTCGCGACCGATTCTTCTGGTCGCACTGGTCTTAGCCACTACTGGGCTGGCTATCGCCCTGTTCTTTTTGCAATACCGCCCGGATCGAGAGATCGACGACCAAGCAGCCAACCAGGCGATCAGGGCCGCCTCCGACGGTGCTGTGGCAGCACTGTCGTACTCCTCACAAAGCCTGGACCGCGACTTCGCCGAAGCGAAGACACACCTCACCGGTGGCTTTTTGGACTACTACACCACGTTCACTCGAGACGTCGTGGCGCCGACGGTGCGCGATAAACACCTCACCCAGAAGGCTGTCGCAATTCGAGCGGCCGCAATCGAACTGCACCCTCAGTCCGCGGTCGTCTTGGTGTTCCTTAACGAGACAACGACGAGCGCGGACAAAAAAGAGCCGCTGAAGACCCCGACCAGCGTCCGCGTGACGCTGGAAAAGGTGGACGGAGCCTGGCTGATCTCGAAGTTGGATCCGGTCGGCTGAGCATTCGTCAGAACCGGCCATCCGCCGTCGGCGCCAGTGTTATTCTCACCTGTCGAGAACGCCACTGCCGGTAACGACAATGTCTGAACTCGGCAGAGTCGGTTCACTAGGCGTCAAGGAGCACACGATGCGTTCAAAAGGAACGATCGTCAGCGCTATGGTGTTGGCCGCCAGCGTATCTGGCATATCGGGGCTGCCCTCGTCAGCGCCGCAGGCCCGAGCCAAAACCCCGGCGGACATCGCGATCAACGGCACCTACCAGGCGACCTCCATCGGCGGCTGGGCCAAGATCAACCAGCAGTACAACAGCGAGCAGGAAGTCCAGTCGGTCTGGAAGATCAGCAGCACCTGCACCACCATGGAGGACTGCACCGGCACGGTCACCAGCGACCAGGGATGGACCGGGCAGATGAAGATGACGGACGGCTTGGTCTGGTACGTCAGACACGATGTGCCGAACTGGGAGAAGTGCGCAGATGGCAGCGCATACACCGGGAAGCAGACGTTCTGGTTCTATCCGACGGTAGCCGCAACCGGTCAAGCGAGCTACGGCGAGCCGCTGTTGACGGGCAAAGACAAGACAATCGGACCCAGCGGCGCCTGCGGTCAGAACAAGTGGCTTGAGATCGAAATACCGTTCCGGTTGGACAAATTGAGCTGACCGGCCGGAACCTGACTCAGGTCGGGAGCATGTCCTGCCATTTCTTGGGCGCTTGAGACGTGACGAGATCCGACTCCTGGTACAGCTTTCCGTCCGGCCCGAGGTACCGGCCGGTCGACGGATCGTAGTCCGCGGTCGCGACCGATGGCACCGGCTTTGCAGTCTTCCCGTCGAATGAGCTTGGCGCTGTTTTCGGCCCGGCGCTGTTGAGCTGCCCGGGTGGCACGGGAGCGGCGGCAGGCGGAGGCACGGCGGGCGGTACGGGAGCCGCGGGCGCCGACGGCGGGGCCTCACCCGGAGCGGGAATGTCGAGCGGCGCAATCGGCGGAAGATCGGCCGACCGCGTCGACATGTAACCCGATAGCGGCGACGGGCCCGATGACGGCACCGGCGGCACCGCCGCGCCTAGCGTGCCGGGCGGCGGGTTGTCTCCCCGCGGTCCTGCGGGCGTTCCCCGGGGAACGGCGCCCGGCGGCAGCGGCGTTCCCTCGACAGGGCCGAAGATCCGTTTGTCCGAGGTGACCCGGTCGTCGGGCGGTACGCCCTGCGAGAGCAGGTTGGGATCCAGCGGAGAGGGGCCCAGCGTGTGCTGCCTCATCGCAAGAGGCATGTACGGCTTGTCGCTGTTACAGATTTCGACGGTGGGCGCCCGCTTTCCCGGGTGCCCCATGCACGGGTAGTTCCGGGCGCCGCGAACGGCGATCGGCGAATCCTGAGGCAGCTTGCAGTACAACCCATCCGGTGTGTCGACCACGGTCTGATCGGCGGGAGATCGCCATGAGCTTTGTGGCATGAAACCGACGGTGCAGATAGGCGGATCTTCGACGGTGAGCGCGAAGTCGCCCACTGGCAGTCCGTTCGGGTGGTTATTGCCGCCTGACGTCAGGAAAGAACCCATGATCGGTGGCAGCAGAACCAGCAGTTGCTCGAGCGAGGGGTGATATGTCACGCCGATCTGGCCGATGGTCGTCAGGTTGGCGAGCAGGATCGGAAGTGTCGGCTTGATCTGTCCGAGAAGGCGCGACGCTTCGTTGGCGGCCTCGGGCCCTTGCTCCAACACGGTGCGGAACCGGGAGTCGTCGGTCGCCAGCACGTCTGATATGCCGGCCAGACTGCGCGCCCACGTCCGGACCGAATCAGCGGTCTGCACCTGCGAATTCAGCAACGGCGCGACGTCCTCGGTGAGTGTTCGCGTGCGGTCGGCGACGTTGTTGGCGTCGGCGGAGATTCGCGATGCCGAATCGGATAGCGATCCGAGATCGAAGCCGGCCCCATTGAACGCCTGGAACGACTCGTCGAGCAATTGGCTGATCTTGTTCTGCGGGATGCTGTTGATCAGGCTGCTCACCTGATCGAGCATGGGTCCGACCGCTTGCGGGATCGTGGTGTCGTGCATGGCGATCACCGACCCGTTGTGTAGGTAGGGCGCGGAGTCGGTTCGTGGTTGCAGATCGACGTATTGCTCGCCGACGGCGGAGACGCTGCGCACCTTTGCATCGAGGTTCGCCGGGATCTTGTTCGAAGTACCTAGGGAAAGCGTCGCTTTCGCGCCGTTCGGCGAAAGCCCTACCGCGGTGACTTTGCCGACCTCCACCCCGCGGTAGGTCACGTTGGAGAATCGGTACAAGCCGCCGGTGGCCGGCAGTTCGAGGGTGACCGTCATCCGACCGATACCGAGCAGCGTCGGCACCTGAACGTAGAAGATGACCATCGCGATCACGCCGACGATCCCGACGATCGCGAAAATCGCCAGCTGAATCCGGACGAAGCGCGTGAGCATCTATCGACCGCCTTCCACGGGTGGATTCCCTGGCGGTGGTGCAACATTCGGGGCAGCCGACGGCCCCGGCAAGGGGCCGAATCCCGGTGCCGGAGCGGCAGGCCCCGGGAGCAGCCCGGCCTGTGCAGCGACGGGCCCCGAGACCGGACCCGGCGGTGGTGCAGCCGGCCCCGGTGGCGGCCCACTGAACTGCAGTGGCGACGGACCGGGTAGTGGTGCGGCAGGTGGCGGTGGCGGGCCGGGTGGCAGCTGACCAGGAGGCAACGGCGGCGCATTCACGCCGGCATGCAGCGGATCGAGGGTGTAGTTCAGCCACCACGGGTCGCCCGGCGCAGCCACTTCTTCTTCGTGCAGCTGACCCCAGTGGGTGCCGAGGAAGATGTTCCTCTTGAGCTTGGGAATCGTCAGGTCGAAATCGAACCACAGGTTGAAGAAGTCCCCCCGGACCCCTCGGTCGATGAGGTTCTGCGGGAACGGGAAGTGCGTCGCGTATTCGAGGGTCGAGTCGATATCGGGTCCGACATTGGCGATCGCACGGATCGTCGGTTCCAGGTTTTTCAGATTTCTCACCAGGTCGGCCTGAGTGTCGTTGACCAGCCCGGTGGCGGTGTTGCTGAACACGCGCAACTTGTCCAAAGCGGTCGTCAAGCGCGGCCGCTCTTTATCCAACACCTCCAGCGCTGGCGGTATCTTGCGCAACGCCTGGGTGAGAACGTCACGCTGGTCGGCGAAGGAAGTGGCGAGCCGGTTCAGCGCTTGGATAGACGCGACGATGTTCTCGCGCTCCCGGTCGAACGTGCCGACGAACTTGTCCAGCCGAATGAGCAAGTCGCGAACAGCGCCTGCACGCCCGGACAAGGCGGTATTGAAGTTGTGGACAATCTCCCCGATTTCGCCTAGTCCCCCGCCGTTGACGAGAACCGCAAGTGACGACAATGTTTGCTCAGTCGAGGGATAGGTGGACGATCGGTTCAGTGGGATGGTGGCACC
>JBAWAV010000375.1:0-14549 GCA_049589475.1 Mycobacterium sp. | reverse complement strand
GTGCTACGCGGGGCCGTACTCGCCGGCCGGTGTCGCTGTCGCGTTGAAGGTGATGCAGCGGGCGTTCGGCACGCTTTCTCCCAACCATCCGCCGCCGCGACGATCGATCGCCATCCGCACTGCCCTCCATGAACAAGGAGCACGCGACGGGTTTGAATCCGTCACCCGTGCGGTGACCGACGGCCGCTACACCGTCGACCTCGGCCTGGCGCGACCCGATCGCGGAAAGCTGTTGCAAAACTTCGTGTTTCAAGTTTCGCTGGCCGGACGCGCGGCGACGCTGCTGTTGCGCCCAGGCTTTGTCACCGCTGAGTTCATCGAGTTGATGAGCAAAGTCGAGCGCCCGCAAGCCGAGGAATCCCACTTTGACCGGGTCAAGACCGAGCTGGCACAACGCCTCCTTGCGACACCCGCCGAAGACGTCTACGAACTGGCCTGAGTCGATCCAGCCGGACCGTTCGGGTGCTGAGCGATTCTTTATCGCAATTAAGGGATGTTCGGATCAGTCTTGATTTGGCCCGCAATTCCTTCCAACAGCATCAATAAGCCCTTCAAAAAAATCCGAAACTTTTTCGGCCGTTTTGTTTACCCGCACAAAACCTAAGCGGTAGCTTAAGACCACCTGAGAATCTGTCAGGTGGGCTACGGGAAGGACGGGGCATGGCCGGTCGGCATGCAGTCACAGGGGCGACTGCACGGGTGTTTCGACTTCGGCATGACTCCACTGGCAATCGCACCGGCGGCCCACGTCAATAGCGGGGGAAGGGGAATCATGAACGCTAAAACAAAGAGGACAGTCATCGCCGCAGCCGCGCTCGGGGCGGCGGGACTCTTCGGGTCTTTGCCGTTCGACGGAGCCTCGGTTGCGCAGCAAGGCGTGCCCGTTCAACACCACGATGTCGCGCTGGTGGACACGGCGAGCCCGCTCGACGCGGTTATCGGCTACGAGACGTCGCTGGACGATTCGCTGTACAGCGGCCTCTACAGCTCGACCGGCTTGTATGCGGAGCTGTACAACGGCGCGGTGACGGCGCTAACCGCTCCGGTCGCGGACACACTGCTTGGGACCACTGTCGCGGCAGGCGCCGACGGCATCTTTGATGGAGCGGCGAACAGCTTCTCCAGCGGGGTCTTCCTTGACACGTGGGCCGCTGAAGACGAGCTGAACCAGTTGCTGGGCATCTCCGCGACCACATCGGAGACCGCGATCCTCGCCGACATCGGCACCGACCCGGTAGCACTCGCCGGTGACACCCTGCCGCCAGCGGGTGCCACAGGTTTCGACACGGCCCTGATGACCATCGCCTCCGCTGACTTCACGGCGTCGACGAGTGACTTCACCGCTTACTTGGCCAGCCTGCCGACGAGTCTCGGCGATCTCGGCGGACTGAGCACTCTGCTCGGCGACCTGGGCCTCGGCAGCCTTGGCAGTCTCGGTACCGAGCTGACGACCCTCCTGGACGGGTTGCTGGGCAGCCTGTAACAACAAGAACGTAGAAGGCGTCGGAGTGGGGGCCTCCGGCGCCTTCTGCTGTGTCCGGCCGACTTCGGCAGTGGCGCCCGTCTATCGAAACGGATTCTAAGTAAATCCCCGGTTTGGGTTAGGCAACATCCTGGTGCCGCGATCCATGGGTTGACAAAGCTTTAACCAGCAACAATGAGTCCGAAAGCGAACATTAGAAACTCGATGCGCAAAATCCTTTGCCTGCAGAAATCGTGAGCGCTAGCTTAATTTCATCTGAGGAGCTCAGGTCTTCGAAGACGAGGACTGGCTACGAGCAGTCGGCGCGGCAGCCAAGAGATCCGCGACGACCGCGGCCATCTTTCGCCCGTCGCAATGACTTCAGTGGCACTTGCAACCGTCAACGCCCAACTCGATTTCGAAAAAGGAGACCATGAACACTGCAGCAAAACGGACAATCGTCGCCGCGGCCGCGGTCGCGACGGCAGGCCTCTTCGGCTCGCTTTCGGACCAGGGAGTGCCACAGGCACAGCAGGGTGTCCCGACCGTGCACCACGACGTCGCATTGGTTGACGTGACCGACACCTTTTTAACCGACGAGGGCACTCTCGACACCGCGCTCTACAACGACGTGTTGGGTCCGACCGGTGCAGAAGCGACCTTGTACAACGACTTGTCCACGGCGTTCGGAGCCTCCGAGGCGACGACCCTGCTCGACGCGACCGGTGCGAGCCCCATTTACAGCGGAGACTTCAACGGCGCGGAAAGCAGGGTCTTCGAAGCTGGGTTCCTAGACACGCTGGCCGGCGAAGACAAGATCAACCAGTTGTTGGGCGTCTCCGAGACCGCCTCGCAGACTGCGATTCTCGCCGACTTCACCACCACTGGTGGGCCGCCGATCCCCGCCGACGCCGGCGTCACGCTCGCTGACCTCCAAGCTGCGGTAGGTACATCGGCCTTCGACACGGACCTGACGTCGATCGCGAACGCGGATTACACCCTCGCGATCGGCGACTTCGAGGGCTACCTATCCTCGCTGACGGCGGACGCGGGCAGTTTCGGCGACCTGAGCACCGTTCTCACCGACCTGAGCAGTAGCTTCAGCGACCTGAGTAATCTCGCCCCTGACCTGACCACCCTTCTGGGTGACCTGGGACTGGGCGGTCTCTAACAAGAACGCGGAAAGCGTCGGGGCCGCGGGCTCCGACGCTTCTGCTATACGGCGATGTCAGGTCGCCAAGCTCTGGCTCCGCTAGCTGCCGCTCTGACCGTTCGCCGAGAACTCGCGCAGACTGGCGGCCAGCGCCACCGGCACCCGCGCCTTGATCCGGGTGCCCGCACTACTGTGCTCGGTCTCCTGCACCCGCCCGTCGGCATGCACACGCGATACCAGATCGCCTCGGTCGTAAGGGATCACGACGTCGACGGCAGTGTCGGTCGGCGCTGCCAACTCGGCCATTCTGCGACGCAGCGCGTCGACGCCATCGCCGGTACGGGCCGAGACGAACATCGCCCCGCGCAGCGCACGGCGCAGCTTGGCCAGGCCCAAACCGCTTGCCGCGTCGGTCTTGTTGACCACGATCAGCTCCGGCGCCGGACCGCTGTCGTGGTCGGCGAAGACTTCGGAGACCACCTGGCGCACCGCGCTGATCTGGGCCAGCGGGTTGACGTCGGAGCCATCGACAACGTGCACCAGCAGGTCGGCGCCGACGACCTCCTCCAGCGTCGAGCGGAACGCCTCGACCAGCTGAGTCGGCAGGTGCCGCACGAAACCGACCGTGTCGCTGACCACGAACGGTCGTCCATCGTCGAATTGTCCGCGGCGAGTGGTGGGTTCGAGGGTTGCGAACAACGCGTCCTGCACCAGCACCCCGGCCCCGGTCAACGCATTGAGCAGGCTGGACTTACCGGCGTTGGTGTAGCCGACGATCGCGATGGACGGCACATCGCTGCGAACCCGGCGGCTGCGCTGGGTATCGCGGACCTGCTTCATCTCCTTGATGTCGCGGCGCAGCTTGGACATCCGCTCGCGGATACGGCGTCGGTCGGTCTCGATCTTGGTCTCACCGGGTCCACGGGTGCCCACACCGCCGCCGCTGCCGCCCGCGCCACCGCCCTGCCGCGACATCGACTCACCCCAGCCGCGCAGCCGCGGCAGCATGTATTCCATCTGCGCCAGCGACACCTGCGCCTTGCCTTCCCGGCTGGTGGCGTGCTGGGCGAAAATCTCCAGGATCAGCGCGGTGCGGTCGATGACCTTGACCTTGACCGCCTTCTCCAACGCGTTCAGTAGCGCCGGGGACAGTTCACCGTCGCAGATGACGGTGTCGGCTCCGGTGGCCGTCACCACGTCGCGCAGTTCGGCCGCCTTGCCCGACCCGATGTAGGTCGAGGGATCCGGCTTGCTGCGCCGCTGGACCATACCTTCGAGCACCTCGGATCCCGCGGTTTCGGCCAGCGCCGCCAACTCGGCGAGGCTGGCGTCAGCGTCCGCGGCACTGCCGTCGGTCCACACACCGACCAGCACCACCCGCTCGAGGCGCAGTTGGCGGTATTCGACCTCGGAGACGTCGGCGAGTTCGGTGGACAGCCCGGCGACCCGACGCAATGCCGCGCGGTCATCGAGAGCGAGTTCACCCGTACTGGGGATGTCCTGATGTGGAAAGTCCGGATATGTCATAGGCAATTACAGATAGTGCACGCCGATGCGCCGATATGCATCCGATTTAACGCTGGGATGTCTGGGCCTCCTGCCACCATTGCTCGCTGAGTTCGCCGCGGGCCACCAACACCGAGGGCCCGCGCAGGTAACTGGTCGCCTCGGTAACGGTGACGAGCACGTCACCGCCGGGCACCCGCACGGTCAATGCGCCGCTGGCCGCGCCCGCGTACGACAGTGCGGCAACGGCTGCGGCGACGGTTCCCGTTCCGCAGGAACGGGTTTCTCCTACTCCCCGCTCGTGCACCCGCATGCTCACCGCGCCGTCGTCCGGGGCGGTGAGCACTTCGACGTTGACGCCGTCCGGGAACCGCGTGGGGTCGAAGCTCACCGGTGCCGCAACGTCCAGCGCCGCCAGCGCCTGAGGCGTCAGCTCCGGATCGACGCACGCCAGGTGCGGATTACCGACGTCGACCGCCAACCCGTCGAACGTACGACCGCCGACGACAGCCCGCCCGGGTCCGAGCAGGTTCGCCTTGCCCATATCGACGCTGACGTCGGCGTGGGTCGCGTCGACGCCGTGCAAAACGACCGGCCGCGGCCCGGCCAACGAGCCCACGACGAACTCATCGCGCGTCTCCAGCCCGCTGGCCCGCAGATAGTGCGCGAACACCCGCACACCGTTGCCGCACATCTGCGCGATCGACCCGTCGGCGTTGCGGTAGTCCATATACCAGTCGTCAGCGCTCACCCCGTCGGGCAGCCGATCGAAGACACCTGCGGCCAGCGCCGCGCCCCCGGTGGTGACCCGCAAGACGCCGTCGGCGCCCAGGCCGCGGCGACGATCGCACAACGCTGCCACCACCGCGGGCCGCAGCACGAGTTTCGCGTCGAGGTCGGGCAGCAGCACGAAATCGTTCTCCGTGCCGTGGCCCTTGGTGAAGATCACCTGCTCAGGATACGTGCCGCCAGACCCGCAATGCCGCGTCGGCGTTGCCGGGAGCGGTCGCGTCCAGCCAGTGGATTCGGTGGTCGCGGCGAAACCAGGAGCGCTGCCGTCGCACGTAGCGACGGGTTCCGATGAACGTCGGCTCCCTGGCACCGTCGCCGTCACCGCCGGCGTCGAGATCGGCGAGCACCTGGGCGTAACCCAGCGCCCGCGCCGCGGTGACGCCGTCGCGCAGTCCCCGGTCGAGCAGCGCGACCACCTCGTCAACCAGCCCTTGCTCGAACATCGTTGCGGTCCGCTGTGCCAGCCATTGGTCGAGAAGCTCAGTGTCGCAATCTAATCCGATGATCACGGCGTCCCAACGCGGTGCACCGATGACGGGTGCCGACGCGGCGAACGGCTGGCCGGTGAGCTCCACAACCTCCAGCGCGCGAACGATCCGTCGCCCGTCGGTCGGCAGGATTGACGCCGCGGCCGCCGGATCGCGGTCGGCCAGCTCGGCGTGCAGCCCGCTGGTGCCGACCTCGGCGAGCCGCTGCTCCCATTTCGCCCGCACGGCCGGATCGGTCGCCGGGAACGACCAGTCGTCGAGCAGCGATTGGATATACAGCATCGAGCCGCCCACCAGCACCGGCACGTTGCCGCGGGCCGCGATCGCCTCGATGTCGGCGGCGGCGTCACGCTGGAAGCGTGCGACGGTCGCGGTCTCGGTGACGTCGAGGACGTCCAGTTGGTGGTGCGTGATGCCGTGACGCTGTGCGACGGGCAGTTTCGCGGTGCCGATGTCCATGCCCCGGTAGAACTGCATCGCGTCGGCGTTCACGATCTCGGCATCGCCGAGGCGCTCCGCGACGTCGAGGGCCAGTTGCGACTTGCCGGTGCCCGTCGGCCCGACGATCGCCAACGGCCTCACGGCTGCCAGATACCGGTGAAATACCCGACGCCGTAGGGCGCCGCGCGATAGAGCTCCTTGGCTGACCGCGGCCGTGGCTCGGTCAGACCCGCCAACACGCCAAAGGCCACCCGTCCCCCGATCTGCTCGGGCAGCGCGCTGAGCGTGGCCACGTCGCCGCAGGCCAGCGCGTCGTCCAGGGCGCGCTGCACATCGACGTCGTCGGGTTCATAGCCGCCGGGCGCGGCCGGGGTCAGGGTGTTGGCGCCGTCGGCGACTACCAGTACACCGGTCGGTTCGGTCGACGCCTCGATTTCGCCCCGCAACTGTCGCCCGAGCGCGAGCGTCGTATCCGGGTCGTGGTGCGCGGCGTAGACCCGGACCTGCGCCTGCGCGCACGGCTGGGCCTGCGCCCGAATCCAGCCGGTCATCAGCGCGCACAGCGGCATGTCGACCGGCTGACCGCCGGCCGGCGGTGAGAGCCGCACCGTCAGTTCGACGCCGAAACCCGCGAAGGTGCCGACGGTCTGCCGGCCGACTACGCGGTCGGCGGGGCCCACGCCGACCGCGATCCAACGCGGCGGTAGCGCGGAGGCGGCGGCGATCACGGCAGCTCGCAGTTCAGCCACCTCGTAAGCCGCGGTCCCGGCGAGCTCGGGCAGCAGCACCGGCGCTGACGGAATGATCGCGATGGCGCTCAGCACGCGATAAAACTAACCTTCCGAGACAGCCAACAATCGTCCGGTGGCCACGTCGTCGTTATGGGCCTGCACGGATTCTGCCTCTCCACGAGCAAGAGCGGCGGTCGCGACCACCGTCAGCACGACGGCCACGATCAGGACAGCCACCCGCTGCTCGTCCGGCTGGACGGTCTCCCCGAGGACAAGAACGCCCAACAGCGAGCCCACGACCGGCTTGGCCACCGTCATCGTCGGCATGGATGCGTTCAGCGGGCCACCGCGATACGCCGACTGCTGGAACACCATCCCGGCGAACGCCGCCACGATCGACGCGTAGAGCTCCGGTGCGGCAAGCAGCGCCCAGATGCCGCTCTCGGCGGCTTCAGTCGCCCCTTTGACCAGTACCGCGAACAGTCCGAGCGACGCGCCGGAGACCGCGGCCAGCAGCACCGCGGCGATCGCCCGATGCGGCCATATCCGGGCGCCCAGCACACACAGCGCAAGCAGCGGCCCCATGATCGCGGCGACGATCAGCCACGTCGACCCGGTAGCCCGCGAATATCCGGCGACCGGATTGCCGACGGTGAGCACGACGGCCAACGCGGCGGCCAGGACCGCCGCCCAGACCCATTCCCACCGCGTCACCGGATGCCCGGTCATGCGGGCGTAAATCGGGAGAGCGAACAACAGCGCGGTGACCTGCAGTCCGGTGACCAGCATCACCGATCCGAGGCTCAGCGCCCCGGCCTGGAACGCGTAGTTTGCGACCGCTGCCACTGCGCCAATCCGCCAGCTTCGATTGCGCCACGACATGAAGAACAGCGCCAGATAGCCGACCGGCTTGTCGGTGACCTCGTGCGCCGAACGCTGACGCTCCACATTGCCGATCGCCGATGCCAGGGCGGCGGCCAAGGCCAACAGCACAGCGATTTCCGCTTTAGACATGGCTACCTCCCCACCCGTGGTCGAACACCCCAAACTTGCACTCTATCCACGCCACGGTACTGACGCCGGTGACGAAAAGTCGGGTGCCACGCGCCGCTGCTAATGGTGCGACGCTGCCACGCCGGGAACGACGACGTCCCGCCCGGCGCCTGCGGCCATGGTGGCCGCCTCACCGCGGGCCAGCGCGATCGTCGCAACCACCACCACAATCGAAGCGGCGATCAGCGAAAGCAGTCGCGGACCGCTGGCGTTCAGCGCCTCTCCCAACACCAGGACGCCGAGCAACGAAGCCACCACCGGTTTTGCGACGGTCACCGTCGGCAGCGAAGCTGTCAACGCACCCGCGCGAAATGCCGACTGCTGGAAGATCATTCCGGCCAACGCCGCCGGTATCAGGCAGTAAGACTCCGGCGCGCGCAGGAATGCACCGAAGCCGCCGGACGCCGCCCCGACGGCACTCTTGGTCAAGACCGCGAACAACGCCAGCGCCGAACCCGCCACCACCGCCAACAGCACGGGCGCCGCCGGGCCGCCCGACCAGACCCGCGCGCCCAGCACACAGAACACCAGAGCCGGACCCATCACCGCGGCCACCACCAGCCACGTTCCCAGCGAGCCGCGCGTGCTCCCGGCGTCCGGTTCGCCGACCGTGACGAGCACCGCCAGCGCGCCGGCCAGCGTCACCGCCCACGTCCACTCCCGGCGCGTCACCCGGTGATGGGCCAACCGCGCGTAGATCGGCAGAGCGAACAGAAGTGAAGTCACCTGCAGTGAGGTCACCAGCATCACCGAGCCCAGGGCCAACGCCGCGGCCTGCAAGCTGTAATTGGCCACGGCGCCCACACCGCCCAACCACCAGCGTGGGTCTCGCACAGACAACCGGAAGAGCTCGAGGTGGCCGACCTGTTTATCGGTGACCTCCTGAGCCGACCGCTGCCGGATCACATCTCCGACCGCGGACGCCAGCGCAGCGCACAGCGCGATCAACGCCGCGAGGTCCGCTTTTGGCATCGTTCACCGCCTGTTCACCATCGATTACACCGGCCAGCTTAGGTCGACGGCCGACCGGCCGCCGGGCGCACCGCACTGCCATGCGGTCCTCGACAGCCCCTATTCGGCCGTTCACGTGGGACATTGCGCGACGCGCAACGGGTGCTTTCGGTTTACGCCACAGCGCCGATTGACGCAGGCAAAGGGCGGTTGCGTCGCCAACTCGGGACGCTGCGCGCGGCAAGCTGCTTCAATACTGGAGAGGTATCTCGTATCGACGGCGCCGCTATGCGCGGCAGGTGTGCGGCGAATGACCGCGCGAAGGGTAGGTGACGGCAGTTCATGACGCCTGACGAGCCACTCAGCGAACCGCGGCCCATCCCGCGTCCAGGACCGCGGCCCGGGCCCAAACCGACACCCCGTCCCCATCCCCATCCGGTCGCGTTGCCCCCGGCCAGCGATCCCCACCGCTTCGGCCGCGTCGACGACGACGGAACCGTCTGGCTGATCAGCGCAGTCGGCGAGCGGATCATCGGGTCCTGGCAGGCCGGCGACACCGAAGCGGCGTTCACCCATTTCGGCCGGCGGTTCGACGACCTGAGCACGGAGATCACGCTGCTGGAAGAGCGGCTGGCCGCGGGCACCGGCGACGCCCGCAAGATCAAAGCGACCGCCGCCGGGCTGGCCAAGACATTGCCGACCGCCAACGTCCTCGGCAATGTCGATGCGCTGGCCGCACGGCTTGCCGGCATCGCCGAACACGCCGAAGCCACCGCGGCCGCTGACCGCTCGCGCCGCGACGAGCACCGCGCGGCGCAAACCGCCCGCAAGGAAGCGCTGGCCGCCGAGGCCGAGGAGTTGGCCAACACTTCGACGCAGTGGAAGGTCGCCGGCGACCGGCTGCGAGCGATCCTCGACGAGTGGAAGACGATCAGCGGCTTGGACCGCAAAACTGATGACGCGCTGTGGAAGCGGTATTCGGCTGCGCGCGAGACGTTCAACCGTCGCCGCGGATCGCATTTCGCCGAATTGGACCGCGATCGCGCTGGGGCTCGCGAAGTCAAGGAGCGGCTCTGCGTGCAGGCCGAAGAACTGGTCGACTCCACCGATTGGGGGCCGACCAGCGCCGAGTTCCGCAGGCTTCTCGCCGAATGGAAGGCCGCCGGACGTGCCGCCCGTGACGTCGACGACGCGCTGTGGCACCGGTTCAAAGCCGCTCAGGACACCTTCTTCAAAGCCCGCAACTCGGCGACCGCTGAGCGAGACGCCGAATTCCACGCCAACGCCACCGCCAAGGAAGCGTTGCTGGCCGAGGCGGAAAAGCTCGATACCAGCAACCACGAAGCGGCCAGGTCGGCGCTGCGGACCATCGGTGAGAAGTGGGACGCGATCGGCAAGGTTCCGCGGGAGCGCTCGGCCGATCTCGAGCGGCGGTTGCGGGCGGTGGAGAAGAAGGTGCGTGACGCCGGCGAGTCGGACTGGTCCGATCCGCAGGCTCAAGCGCGCGCCGAGCAATTCCGCGAACGTGTCGAGCAATTCGAGCGCCAAGCGCAGAAGGCCGAGGCGGCCGGACGCACCAAGGAGGCCGAGGAGGCCAGGGCCAACGCCGAGCAGTGGCGGCAGTGGGCTGACGCGGCCGCCGACGCGTTGACCAAGAAGCGCTAGCCCGACGACGATGCGGGCCGGCACGGCCCGTAGAGGAGCCGGGCAATCGGACCTGGCCGACGCTAGCCCTGGGCCTTGCCGTTCGGTTTCGGCGGCTGCGCGCGGTCGGGGTCGTCAAGAGTTTCCAGCAGCGTGCGAGCCTGCTGGTGTGCGGCAGCCTTGCGGCGCTCCTCCTCTGCGGCAAGCTGCACGATCGTGCGCGACCAGACGACACGCGCCCAGTGAAACGTCAGCAGGATGATGGCAATCCAGGCCACGATCAGCCCAACGCCCGGACCTGGATGTCCGTGTGCCACCGTCTGCCGCGACCACACGGCCAGCAGCCCGGCAGCGCTGGCCACCGCCGAGCCCGCCAAGGCCGTCCAAGCCAAGGCCCAGCGTCTGGTCAGCAGCGCCAACATCGAGAAGCCGACACCGAAAACCAATGCCAGCCAGCTGAATACGCGTGACGGTAATGCTATCGCCGCCTTGCCTGCATCGTGGGTCGAGAACAGCACATCCCAGCCACGGACGTCGCCGGTGTGCGGCAGGGCGAACGATCCGATCAGCACGAACACCAACACGGCGACAACCAAAGCTCTCGCGCCCGGTTCGATTTCGCCGGCGATCCGGCGTTCCGCCGCCTCGATGTCGTCGCGGAAAGCGTCGAATTCACCTTCATTACGGCTCATCGCGTGCACCCCAGTGTTTCCGTCGCCGGCGCCGGCTGTCCGATCGCGGGGATGCCGAGGTTCAATAGCCCGGCTCTCCCCTCGCCCGCATCGTCGCCAGGCGTGCCGATGCCGCGTGGCCGTTGCCCCGCGGCGTGCGCGTCGCCGGCGCGGGTGCGGCGGTAATTGATGACGTCGCCGTCGGCGATCAGGTGATGCGGCGCGGCGCCGGTGATCGTTGTCGTGACGATGTCACCCGGGCGCACCTGCTGGCCACCGGGCGCGAAATGCACCAGACGTCCGTCGCGCGCACGACCGCTCATCCGCGCGGTACGGTCGTCCTTACGGCCTTCGCCGGTGGCGACCAGCAGCTCGACGGTCCGCCCGACCTGGCTGAGATTTTCCTCCCAGGCGATCTGGTCCTGCAGCTCGATCAGTCGCTCGTAGCGTTCCTGCACAACGGCTTTCGGCAATTGCCCGTCGAGGTCGGCGGCAGGGGTGCCCGGCCGCTTGGAGTACTGGAAGGTGAAGGCGCTGGCGAACCTGGCCTGCCGGACGACATCGAGTGTGGCGGCGAAGTCGTCTTCGGTTTCGCCGGGGAAGCCGACGATCAGGTCGGTGGTGATCGCGGCGTGCGGCATGGCCGCGCGCACCCGGTCGATGATGGCGAGAAACCGATCGGCGCGGTAGGACCGCCGCATTGCGCGCAGCACCTGGTCCGATCCGGATTGCAATGGCATGTGCAGAGTCGGGCAGACGTTCGGGGTCCTGGCCATTGCCTCGATCACGTCGTCGGTGAACTCGGCCGGATGCGGCGAGGTGAACCGCACCCGCTCGAGGCCGTCGATGCGCCCGCATGCAGTCAACAGTTCAGCGAAGGCACCGCGATTGCGTGGCAGGTGCGGGTCGGCGAACGACACCCCGTAGGCGTTGACGTTTTGCCCGAGCAGCGTGATTTCCAGCACGCCGTCGTCGACCAGCGACCGCACCTCGGCCAGGATGTCGTCCGGGCTGCGGTCGACCTCCTTGCCGCGCAACGATGGCACGATGCAGAACGTGCAGCTGTTGTTGCATCCCACTGAAATGGAAACCCAAGCAGCGTACGCAGATTCGCGAGCGGCCGGCAGCGACGAGGGGAACTCCTGCAACGACTCCGCGATCTCGACCTGTGCGGCCTGGTTGTGCCGGGCCCGCTCGAGCAGCGCAGGCAACGACCCGATGTTGTGTGTCCAGAAGACGACGTCGACCCACGGCGCTTTCTGCAGCACTGACTCTTTGTCCTTCTGGGCCAGGCATCCGCCGACCGCGATCTGCATGTCGGGGTTGCTGCGTTTACGCGGGGCCAGGTGGCTGATGTTGCCGTACAACTTGTTGTCGGCGTTCTCCCGTACCGCGCAGGTGTTGAACACCACGACGTCGGCATCGGCGCCGTCAGCGGCCCGCTGGTAACCCGCGGCTTCCAGCAGGCCCGCCAGCCGCTCGGAGTCGTGGACGTTCATCTGGCACCCGTAGGTGCGGACCTCGTAGGTGCGCTGCAACGACCGTGGCGTCGCTGAAGGCGCAGCGGATGCTGCGTCCGGTGTCGCCGTCGAAGTCACTGGGCCATGGTACGGCGACTCGGCACCGCGGCGGTCGGCCGACCTAGACCCGTCGGCGTTCCCGTTCGGCGTCCAGTTCGGCGCTGACCACGTCGTAGGCCATCGTCTGGCTATATCCACGGCGTGCCAGCATTGCCACCAGCCGGCGGCGTAGCCGAAGGTCGTCGTCGCTCAGGTCTTCCCGCCGCAGCTTCTTGCGGACCAAGTCCTCGGCGCGTCCGCGTTCGGCCGCGGGGTTGATGTCGCTGAGCACCGAGGCGATCACGTCGTTATCGATGCCCTTGGTGTGCAGCTCAGCGGCCAACGCGCGCTTGCCTTTTCCGGCGTTCACCCGCCTCGAGTGCACCCACTGTTCGGCGAAGTCGACGTCGTCCACCAGACCGACATCGGCCAGCCGGTCCAGCACTCGGGTGCTGACGTCGTCGGGATATCCACGCTTGGCCAGCTGGCCGGCCAGCTCGGCGCGGGTCCGTGCCCTCGCGGTGAGCAGGCGCAGACACAGCGCCCGCGCCTGCTCGTCGCGAGATGGCTCAGAAGTCGACTGGGGCGGGCAGTACGTCACCGACTACGCCATCGGTCAAGTCGTCGGTCACTACCGCACCGATGCCGAGCTTTTCCTTGATCTTCTTCTCGATCTCGTTGGCCACGTCGGCGTTTTCCATCAGGAAGTTGCGGGCGTTCTCCTTGCCCTGACCGAGCTGCTCGCCTTCGTAGGTGAACCAGGACCCGGACTTGCGGATGAAGCCCTGGTCGACGCCCATGTCGATCAGCGAGCCTTCCCGGCTGATGCCCTTGCCGTAGAGGATGTCGAACTCGGCCTGTTTGAACGGCGGCGACACCTTGTTCTTGACGACTTTGACCCGGGTGCGGTTACCGACCGCGTCGGTGCCGTCCTTGAGTGTCTCGATCCGACGCACATCCAGACGCACCGACGAGTAGAACTTCAAAGCCTTTCCACCCGTGGTCGTTTCGGGCGAGCCGAACATCACCCCGATCTTCTCGCGAAGCTGGTTGATGAAGATCGCCGTGGTACCCGAATTGCTCAGCGCACCGGTGATTTTCCGCAGCGCCTGGCTCATCAGCCGGGCCTGCAGGCCGACGTGACTGTCGCCCATCTCGCCTTCGATCTCTGCGCGCGGCACCAGCGCGGCCACCGAGTCGATGACCAGAATGTCCAGTGCGCCCGAGCGGATCAACATGTCGGCGATCTCGAGGGCCTGCTCGCCGGTATCCGGTTGGCTGACCAGCAGCGAATCGGTGTCCACGCCCAGCTTGCTGGCGTAGTCGGGATCCAGCGCGTGCTCGGCGTCGATGAACGCCGCGATGCCGCCAGCGGCCTGGGCGTTGGCCACCGCGTGCAGCGCGACGGTGGTTTTACCGGAGGACTCCGGGCCGTAGATCTCCACGATGCGGCCGCGCGGCAGGCCGCCGATGCCCAAGGCGACGTCCAGCGCGATCGATCCGGTCGGGATGACCGAGATCGGTACGCGCACTTCGTCACCGAGGCGCATCACCGATCCTTTGCCGTGACTCTTCTCGATTTGGGCCATCGCCAATTCGAGGGCCTTTTCGCGGTCTGGAGCTTGTGCCATGGTGCTACCTCTCGGTTTAGTCGTTGTTCGGTTTGACCGGTCTCGGTCAGTTGGCCGTGACGTTAAAGCAGCCCACCGACAAGTTGGTCCCGTCGAACGATCACCACAGTAGCGAACAGGTGTTCGAATGCAAGGAGGCGCGCCGTCGGCGTGTTCGGGGTCCGGTCACCACTGTTCGCGGGGCACGTCGAAGTCCACGCAGAGCGCCCGCCACACATCGCGTGGGTCCACGCCGTCCTCGATCGCCTGCGCAGCGGTACGCCCGTCGAACCCGGTCAGCACGTGATCGGCCAGCACCGAAGCACCGTAAGTCGTGCCGAATCGCAGGGTCACCCGTTCGTGGAATTCCGTCAGCCGCACGTCAACCAAGCTACCGAGCGCGGACCATCGCCTCATGGCACATCCGCACCGGGTCGGCGACGTCGGCGGCGCTGGCCGCCGCGCGCCGGGCGGCATCGCGGTAGCTC
>JBAWAV010000374.1:0-3443 GCA_049589475.1 Mycobacterium sp. | reverse complement strand
TGCCCGCTGGTCACCAAGGTGCACAACGAGGCCAAGCGCTTCGCCCGCGACGACTACGACATCCTGCTTATCGGCCACGAGGGCCACGAGGAGGTCGTCGGCACCGCCGGTGAAGCCCCCGATCACGTCCAGCTGGTCGACGGGCCCGCCGCCGTCGACGGTGTGACGGTCCGCGACGAGAACAAGGTGATCTGGTTGTCGCAGACCACGCTGTCCGTCGACGAGACCATGGAGACCGTTCAGCGGCTGCGGGCGCGTTTTCCGAAGCTGCAGGACCCGCCCAGCGACGACATCTGCTACGCGACGCAGAACCGTCAGGTCGCGGTCAAGGCGATGGCACCCGAGTGTCAGCTGGTGATCGTCGTCGGGTCGCGCAATTCGTCGAACTCGGTGCGGTTGGTCGAGGTCGCGCTCGGAGCGGGGTCGGAGGCCGCACATCTGGTCGACTACGCCGACGATATCGATCCGGCGTGGCTGGACGGGGTCACCACGGTCGGGGTTACCTCGGGTGCCTCGGTGCCGGAGGTGCTGGTACGCGGCGTGCTGGAGCGGCTGGCCGAGTACGGCTACGGCACCGTGCAGCCCGTGACGACGGCCAACGAGACGCTGGTGTTCGCGCTGCCGAGAGAAATTCGATCAGCCGGCAGCTAGCTGTTGTAGTCCCAGTCGTCGCCCGCGGCTTTGCGCGGCCGCCGGGGGGGTGACGTGGGCTCGTCGCGGGATTCGTCGTTGCGGTACCGGACCCGCGAGATCGGATGGTGGGTCGCGGTCGCGCGGGATGATCCGTTGGACGGGGGCCTGCGACGCGGCGCGGGCGGCGGGCTGGATTCGTAGGGCTCGACGCGCTCACGCGGTTCGAAGTGGCTCGTCGGGCGACCCCGGCGGGCCTGGGTTTCGCGGCGCACCTCCCAGGGCGGCCGACCACGCTGCTCCAGATCGCGGGGCAACCTGCCGCGGCGAGGGGGCTCGGATGCGTCGACATCGCGAGTGGGTCGCCGCGGCCGCCGGGCGCGGTCGCGGCCCGGGTCTGCCGCTTCGTCCAGCGGGGGCCGTGGGCGTCGCGCGCGCGATGGTTCCGGGCGCCCGCCCGTCCGTCGGGCGGAGGTGGACCTGGCCGAACGCTCGACGGCGTGGGTTCGCCGGGTGCGCGGCCGGGTGGGCTTCGCGACTGTCTCGCCGTCGGCGGACTCGCGATTGAAGAGCGACGTCAGCTTGGCCATCAACCCGAGTGCTGCGCTGCTCTCGGCGGGTTCAGAGCTCTCGGCGGCGTCATCGTCTGCTTTTGCTCGCGACCGGCTGACCGCCAGGCCGAGGTACCACCGGACCAGGCCGATCAGCAGCACGGCGGCGGAGGTGAACAGCATCAGCGGGAAGCGCTCGATCAGCGGGTAGCCGCAGTTGATCAGGAGATCTTTGATGCCGGTGAACTTGGCGCCGTGAAAGAGGAAGTAGGCGCCGGGCACCGCACAGAACAAGATCAGCGGCGGCTGGATCACCGCGGTGAAGACGCCGGACTGGCGAACGGCGAGCACCGCGGACAGGCACCCGACCAGGTAGAGCCCGGAGAAGACGCTGGTCAGCTCCTTGCCGGAGCCGGCGTCGAACGCGAAACCGACGGCGGCTCCGGTCACCGCGATGACCACTGCGGCCCACCACGGCACACCAGGAACCGACGGGACGATCGAGCGGTGATCTGCTGCTACCGCCGACCGCGCCTGCTGTCCTGACACATGTCGACCGTACCGGCTCAGCGCCGAAAGACGCGTAACGACCTCGTTAGCATTTGCGCGGGCGTGCCACATCGCGAAGTTCTCCTACACTTATCTCCCTGTGAGCCTGAGCCTCGGGATTGTCGGTCTGCCCAACGTCGGTAAATCGACCCTGTTCAACGCGCTGACCAGAAACAACGTGGTCGCCGCCAATTACCCGTTCGCGACCATCGAGCCCAACGAAGGCGTTGTGCCGCTGCCAGATCCGCGACTGGCGACACTGGCCGAGATGTTCGCGTCCGAGAAGATCGTCCCGGCGCCGGTGACCTTCGTCGACATCGCCGGCCTGGTGGCCGGTGCCTCCGAAGGAGCGGGCCTGGGCAACAAGTTCCTCGCCAACATCCGCGAGTGCGATGCGATCTGCCAGGTGGTCCGGGTGTTCGCCGACGACGATGTGACTCACGTCGCGGGGAAGGTCGACCCGAAGTCGGACATCGAGGTCGTCGAGACGGAGCTGATCCTGGCCGATCTGCAGACCCTGGAGCGTGCCGTGCCGAGGCTGGAGAAAGAAGCCCGTAACAACAAGGAACGCAAACCGCTGTTCGATGCCGCGGTGGCCGCGCAGCAGACCCTCGACGGCGGAACGACGCTGTTCGCCGCCGGGGCCGATGCGCTGCTGTTGCGGGAATTGAATTTGCTGACCACCAAACCCTTCCTGTACGCGTTCAACGCCGACGAGTCGGTGCTCACCGACGCCGACCGGGTCGCCGAGCTGCGGGCGATGGTCGCGCCGGCGGACGCGGTGTTTCTGGACGCCAAGATCGAGGCCGAGCTCATCGAACTCGACGACGAGTCAGCGGCCGAGCTGTTGGAGTCGATCGGCCAGACCGAGCGCGGCCTGGACGCGTTGGCCCGGGCCGGTTTCCACACCCTGAAGTTGCAGACCTATCTGACCGCCGGGCCCAAGGAGTCACGAGCCTGGACCATCCACCAAGGCGACACCGCGCCGAAAGCGGCCGGGGTGATCCACACCGACTTCGAGAAGGGCTTCATCAAAGCCGAGATCGTGTCGTACGACGATCTGGTCGCCGCCGGATCGATGGCCGCGGCGAAGTCCGCGGGCAAGGTCCGCATGGAGGGTAAGGACTACGTGATGGCCGACGGCGACGTGGTCGAATTCCGGTTTGGATCAACGTCTACGAGCAAGGGTTGATAGTCAGGCCTTATCTCGCCGGTCTTGACTAGATTCCTCTATCGGTTAGCCAATGGTCTATCTGTGCCGCCACGGCGGGCCGCCCTTGCTCAAGCATCATGTTGTGCCCCATCGGAAAGAACTCCGGTTGTGTTGCGTAGGCACGTGCCGTTGCCCGCACGTCAGCCTTGGAAACTGCGCGGTCGTATTCCGCTCCCAGCACCAAGAGCGGAGTGGTTACCTGCGTAGGTTTCGCACGAACAAGCACTCCGCTGGCGCGATCGCTCTCGTCCTGTACACGCGCCGCACAGGACACAACTGTCGACTCGGGAGTGTCTCCGGTCGCGCGCAACGCGTGGAGTGTTCACCAAATCGGCCGAACTCCCAACCGTTGCCGACCGAATAGTTGCTCCCGGATGACTTGCCATGATCCGAAGCATCACCATCGCTCTTCGGAGTGCCGGTGGTGGGTTCGATGCCAGCAGGACTGCGGCGGGCGCACGGATTTGTTCAAGGTACTTCTGAACGACGAAACCTCCGAC
>JBAWAV010000373.1:0-7722 GCA_049589475.1 Mycobacterium sp. | reverse complement strand
CGGGGTTCATCAACCAGCTCAACAGCGAGATCGACCAGCGCTGGAACTGCGGATAGTCCTTTTCCGGCAGACCCAGCAGCCCCGCGATGATCTGACTCGGGTAGTCGAAGGTGAATTCCTTGACCAGATCCGCCTTGCCGTTGGCCGCGAACTTGTCGATCAGACCGTTGGCGATCCGGCCGACCAACTGGTCTTCCCAGCGCGCCAGCGACTTCTGCGTGAACGCTTTCTGTACCAGTGAACGCAGCCGCCCGTGCCGGGGCTCGTCCATGCCGAGCATCACACCTTCGCCGAGCACGGGCCCGAACGCCGCGATGACGGCCGCCGACGAGAACGTCTCGTTGTCGCGCAGCATCTGCTGAACGTCCTCATGCCGGTAGACGATGAACATCGGCAGCGATTCCTCGTGCGGCAGCGCTCCTGAGGTCTCGAGGCGCTGCACCGGTTCCTCGCGGCGCAGACGCGCCAGTTCGGTGTACGGGTCGCGCACGTCTCCTGAGATCGCGTCGTCGAACGCGCCGAAGTCTTCGAGGTCGTCGAAAAGCTGCTCCATACGCACTTACTCCTCATTTTTCTTGCGCTTGGCCGCCAACGACGCCAGGCGTTGCAACACCGGTGGCGGAAGGATTTTCGCGGCGAACACCATGGCTTTCTGGGCAGAAGTCAACGGCCACGCACCGTTGCGCATCGACCCCTGCTTGGGGATTCCGAGCACGATCCGCGACATGTGGTGCATTCCGGCGGCCGGAAGAATCCTGCTGGACACCAACAGCATTGACGCGTCCGGGCCCACCCCGTGTCGGCAGAACGATCGACGGTCATCCAGTGCTTTGAGTAGTCCGTCGGTGAACCGCTGAGGCGGCCTGGCGAGACGCATCGCGAACCGCCCGCGGGTATTCATGGTGTTGTGCAGCCGGGCGTAGGGACCTTCGAAGTTGCGATCGTCGATGGTGCCGGCGTCGGTGATGATGTCGGTGTCGTAGGTGCCCGTCACCAGGATGGTGACGCCGAGACCGAACGGCGCGATCTCGACCGCCATCGACTCGCCCCAGCGCTCCATCGCACCCTTGGCTGCCGAGTACGGTGCGGTAGCCGGCTGACCGCGCACGCCGGCCGCGCTGGACACCAGCACGATGCGCCCTTCACCCGCCGCGCGCATGGACGGCAGCAGCGCCTGAGTCAGCGCGACCGGGCCCAAGACGCTGGTGGCAAACATTCTCTGCCACAACGCCATATCGGTCTCCTCCACCATTCCGGCAGCGGAGATGCCCGCGTTGTGCACCAGCGCATACGGTGCGCCGACGGCTGCTTCGATCGCCTTGGCGGCAGCGGCGATCGACCCGGGGTCCAACAGGTCGAGCTGCACACCGATCAGCCGGTCGTCGTCGGCACTGGCGCCCACCTCGTCACGAAGCAACGGAAGACCCCGGTCGGGTTCGCGCATGGCCGCGACCACGCGCCACCCTTCGCGGTAGAGCCGCACCACCGAGGCGAACCCGAGGCCACGGGACGCGCCGGTGATGACGACGCTGCGCGGCTCAGCCATTCGTCCTCGCGGGTTCGCAGCGGCCTTGGCCCGCCGCCGGCGGGTCGACGTGCGGCCGTCCGTTGGGTTCGCCACTCGCCCATGTCGACCAGATGCCGACCGAGTACGGGCCCTGCGCCCCAGCCTTCTCGTAAAACCCTTGCGGGTCATAGACTTTGGCTTCCGGATACGGCCACGGGCAGGCCACCGACGTCGCAGCGTGGCTGACCTTGATGACCCAGAACCAGGCGCCGTAAGCGAAATAGGACACGTTGATGATCGCGAACATCACCAGGAACGTGCCGAGCACCGGTCGCGTCGGGAACAACTTCGCCTTCGCGGCAAGCTTTTCCGCCACCGATTTGCCGGTGTCGTCGCGGTAACACAGAATCGCGGCCGGCACCATCACGAAGCACACCGAGAACGACTCCCAGATCAGCGGGAACTGGAACGTGGTGCCGGCGAACACCGAGCCCCACGGAATGACCTGCGAGTAGATGTACATGCCGGCGTGTACGAGTTGGATCTCGAGCCACGCGTCGAAGACGAAGCCGATCGCCAACGTGAGCAGGCCCAGGCTGACCAGCGGGTGTCGCGAAACATAGGCTGTGGGGCCGTATTTGGCCTGCAGCTTGCGCAGAATCCAGACCGCCGGGAAATACGGGCCGAAGTAGAACATCACATAGCCGAAGACCACGAACGGTTCGACGGTCGGCGACAACGACACCAGCGGCCAGGACTCCGGCCAGTGGATGAGGTCGGGGTTGTACACGGCGAACGGCGACCAGTTCATGATCGGGTCCTGCCACACGATCAGCGTGGTGCTCAGGAACATCAGCATCACCGGGCTGCCCGGATTACGGCGCCAGCCTCTGATGAAAACGATCAGCAGCGTGATCAGGGCGACGACGGTCGCGGCATCCAGGAACGTGATGTAGTCCAGGCCGAACAGGAATTTCACCGGGCGAGGCCGGCCGTGCACGCCTCCGTTGGCCACGCGCGGGTCGAGCACCCAACGGCGATTCGCGATGAAGAACAGTGCGAACGCCGCCAATGCCGCCCCGGCGATCCAACCGCCCCACTTGCGTTGCGGCGCCGCTGGTTGCCTGTCCGTGGCGATCGGCGCGGATTGGTCGGTACTCATGTCGTGCTCACCCTTCCGCTCCGAAGCGGTCGACGAGGTGCGAGTTGACCCCGTCGGCGTCCAAAGTCCGGGCCACCAGGTAACCGGCGCCCATCCAGGCGCGGCGGGTCCATTTGCCGAATGACACGCGGGTACCGGGCGCGCCGGATGCGGCGGGCATCATCTTCACCCGCTCCAGCGCTTCTTTGACGCCGCGCGGGCTGAGCGGATGGGCGTCTGTGAATGCCCGCACAAGTGTGGCGGCGACGTCGCGGTTGACGACGGTCACGCAAAATTCGGGGCGACTGCCGTTGTACTTCTTCGCGTAGGTGTCCAGGAAGTCCTGCCCGATCTGATTCGCTTCGTCGTACTGGTCGACACCGGTCCAGCCCATGAACGCGTTCCACATGATGGGGTTGACCCATGCGTTCTGCCATGCGGTGGTGGTGAACCGGGGTGGGTCCCAGTTGACGGCCTCCAACGCCGGGTTGATGAAGACGATGCCGAAGCCGAAGCCCAAGTGGACAATCGCCTCGGCCTTCGCTTGGTGCAGCGTGGCGACGGCTCCGTTGATGTCCTGTGCGGTCTGCGCGACCGCGACTTCGGCCACGATCCGAATGCCCTTGCGCCGACAGGCACTTCGCAGGTTCTTCAGGTAGCTCTCACCGATGAGGCTCTGTTCGACCAGCACACCGATCTCGGTGAGTTCCCGTTTGGCGATGAGATCGGCCAGGAAGATCGGCTCGTCGGTCATGGATCCCTGGGGGAATGCGAAGGTCCACTCCCCCAACCAGTCGTCGGTACCGGTGACACTGATAGCCGGAACCTTGAAGCGCTCCTCGATCGCTTCACGCAACGGCACGCAGTTGTCGGTGATGTTCGGACCGAAGACCACCAGGCAGCCCTCGTCGACCAGTTCTCCGTACGCGTCGATGACCGCCTTGACCGAACCCTTCGGCAGGCCTTCCACTTCGCGATAGACCATCTGCACGGGGCGGTCCATTAGGCCCTGCGCGACCGCCTCTTCGAAAATGAGGTCGAAAGTCTGGGTGAAAGAGGCGAATAGATCTTCGGGGAAGCCGGGCGGCAACCTGAAGTCCATCAGATAGCCGACTTTGATCGGCTCGGCGGTGCTCTCGTAGGACATCTGACCTCCACTGGTCTGCGCTGACCGCACTATCCGCCTGGTCGGTGTCGACCTAATATTTGTTCAGACCCTAGCGGCGCCGCTGAGCGGCGTCAATCGTGGCTCGTAAGGTAGACGCCGATCATCTCTTTGAGGCTGCGGTTCACTGCGACGTCATCGGTGAGAGTGCCGGCGATCGCGGCCTCGGCGGCCACGTACATCGGCAAGCCCTCGGCCACCAGTCGCCCGGCCGCGATGAGCACGCGAGTCGACGCAACCTCGCGCAGGCCGCCGGATTCCAGTCGGCGGATCGCCTGGCCGAATCTCACCAGTTCGGCCGCCGTGCCGGCATCCACTCCCGCTTCGTGCGCGACGATCCCCTCTTCGATTTCCGGTGCTGGAAAACCGAATTCGATGGCGACCATCCGCTGCCGAGTCGAATCCTTGAGATCCTTGAGGACGCTCTGATAGCCGGGGTTGTAGGACACCACCAGGCCGAATCCCGGCGCGGCATCCAGCGTCAGGCCGAGCCGCTCGATGGGCAGCTGGCGCCGGTAGTCGGCGAGCGGGTGCAGCACGACGGTGGTGTCCTGCCGCGCCTCCACCACCTCATCGAGATAACAGATGGCGCCGTCGCGCACCGCTCGGGTAAGCGGGCCGTCGACCCACACCGTCTCGCCGCCGCGCAGCAGATACCGGCCAACCAGGTCGGCCGTCGTGAGATCGTCATGGCAGGCCACGGTGATCAACGGCCGGCCCAGATCATGGGCCATCGCCTCGACGAACCGGGTCTTGCCGCAGCCGGTCGGGCCCTTCAGGACCAGGGACAACCCTTGCCGGTAGGCGGCTTTGAAGACGGCTTCCTCGTTGCCGATCGCCTGGTAGAAGGGCCGGCCGGTGCCTGCGGTCGGGCCCGCGCCGTTCTGGTGGGCGAGCGTGTGCTCGTCGGCCATGACTACCCTTCCGCCGACCGCTGCGTTGCGGTGACTGGAGCGTAAACGGAACAGATGTTAGTTTCAACAACACCACTCGGCCGGCGGTCCATCACGACACCCGCCTCCGCACCTCGGCGGCCCGGATTGCCGAACGGAACAGCGGCCCAATCACACTCGTCAGCGAATCGGGATGCGCGATGCTCGCGTGCGCCGTCGTGCCGAACACTCTGCGCAGCGATTCGACGTCGGTGCCCGCCCCCACCGTCACGCATACACAGCCGGTCCCGCGGCGACGCGCTTCGCTCAGCGCACGGCGTGCGTCGGCCGCGCCGTAGGCACGCTCGTATCCATGGTCGTAGGCAAGCCCGTCGGACAACACCACCAACAGTCGCCGCGATGTTCCGCCCCGCGCCTCCAATACCGCCGCGCCGTGTCGGATCGCGGCACCCAGTCGCGAGTACGCACCCGGTTCAAGGCTGTTCAACCGTCTGATCACGTGGCTGTCGAGGTGGTCGTCGAATCGCTTGAGCGGCAACATGCTGACCGCGCTTCTGCCCTGTGAGTAATACGCGTACAGCGCCACTCGGTCACCTAGGTCGTGCAGTGCGACGGTGAGGTTGGCGACGACAGTGCGCTGTTGCTCATGCACGGTCCGGCCGACCGTGCCGGCCTCGGCCGTGGAACCCGAGATGTCCAGCAGCAGTAGCACCGACAGGTCACGTCGGCGCCGCAAGCTGTCCAGATAGACAGCTTCGTCGGGCACCGACCCAGCCATCACTTGGACATGGGATTCGACCGCGGCGTCGATGTCGATGTCGTCGCCCTGCGACTGGCGGTGCCTGCGGTGCAGGCCCATGCCGAGCCGCGCCAGGGGACGTCGTACCCCGATGGCGGCATCAATCGCCGGACTGGCGGATGCCGTTGTCTCAGGCTCGATTTCGAGCACGGTGCACCAATCGGGCCGGTAGCTCTTGCGGTGGTGATCCCATTCCGGATACCTCACACCGTCGGCCTCGTGATCGATGACGTTCTCGTTCGGCGCCGATGCCAGCGACGACACCGCCTGCGGTCCTCGCCTGGCCGAGTCGGTTCGATGCGTTGGGGTGTCCGCGCCGGGCGGTCCGCCACCGCTGCCTGTCTTCCGCGCCGAGGACAGCAACTTCTTCAACCACTCGCCGATGACGCCGCCCCCGCCCACCGGACTGGTGAACAGGTCGGGGTCGTCGCTGTCATCAACGTCGTCGTCGTCGAGGTCGGCCAATTCCTGACCCTGTCGCCGTCGCGGAACGTGACCCGGCGTCTCCTGCTCGGTGCGTTCGGCCGCTCGACCGCACGCGGCCAGCACCTGCTTGGCACGGATGACGCCGAATTGGGGCGGTGGGTCATCGAGCGCCGTCTTTCCCGACGCCAGGATCAGGGACTCAGCAGGCGAACCACTGCGGCCGGCGATCTCACGGTCTGCCAATTCAGTCAACGTCCGCGGCAGCACATCGGCGTTCAGCATCAGAGCGCGGTGGCCTTCGATCCCCAAATACCTTCGTGCCAAACGGGAATGACGGACCAGCGGTCGCACGATGTCGGGGTCGAGGCTGCCTGCGGCGATCATCGACGCCTGCGCGGCTATTGCCTCGAGGTTCGCCCGTGCGGGCGCCGTCGTGTCGATGAAGATCGTCCGGCCATCCGTCCAGGGCGGGTCGCCGGCGCGGTGCGCGTCGACGGTTACCGCGCGTCCGGCAAGAGCGGAAGCAAGCATGCCGAGGGCGTGCAACCGGTCGGGGTCAGCCACCGGCCACCTCCGCCCGTCAGCCCTGACCAAATATCTGTTCCAGCGTAGGTGGCTTGCGCGACCGCCGTCAACGACGCCGCCGGAGGCGTCAGCGGGACGACAAATCTAACCGCGGACTTTCCGGGTGCCGTTAATGTCCCGACATGCAGACAACGCTGTTCAAGCTCGGGTTGGTCTTGTTTCTGATCGGCCTGCTCACCGGCTTCGCCATTCCTGCGTTGAAAAACCCGCGCATGGCGCTGTCGAGTCACCTCGAAGCGATTCTCAACGGCATGCTCCTCGTGCTGCTCGGCCTGCTCTGGCCGCACGTCGGCCTGCCCCATCCGTGGGGCGGCGCCGCGATCGCCCTGATCGTGTACGCCACTTATGCGAACTGGTTGGCCACGCTGCTCGCCGCGTTCTGGGGTGCCGGCCGCAAACTCGCACCGATCGCGGCGGGCGATCATGAGGGCTCGGCGGCCAGGGAGGGCGTCGTCAGCTTCCTGCTGGTATCGCTGTCGGTGGCGTTCGTGGTCGGCATCGTCATCATCATCGTCGGGATTTGAGGCGCGCAACGCCGGTACGTCGCGCACGTGCCGGTGCTTTAGTCGTGAACATGAAATCCCTGATCACGTTGGGCCGCGACACGGTCGCGATTCGGATGTCGGTGGCGGTGGTACTCGGCGGTGCTACCGCTCTGGCGGTGGGTAACACGATCGGCTGGCCATTCGCCATTGCCGGCTGGATCGTCACCGCCGGTGTCTACGTGCTGTGGACGCGGCTCATCTTGGGCAACATGAATGCCGAACAAACCTGCCGATATGCAACCCGAGAGGACCCCACTCGCTCGGTGTCCGAACTGATCATCGTGTCGGCAAGCATCGCGAGTCTGGGCGGGGTCGGATATGTCGTTGCCGCCGGTTCGCATTCCGGCCGCGGAGCTTTGGAAGCCGCCTTGGTCGGCATCTTGACCGTTGCGGCGTCTTGGTTCGTCGTGCACACAATTTTCACCGTGCACTATGCGCGGCTCTACTATTCAGGCGAGCCGGGCGGAATCAACTTTCACGATCCGGAGCCGCCGCGTTTCCGCGACTTCGCCTATGTGGCCTTCACCGTCGGCATGACCTACCAGGTCTCGGACACCGAGATCGGGTTGACCTCGATCAGGGCGACGGTGTTGCGCCAAGCGCTGTTGTCTTACCTTCTCGGCGCCGTCGTCTTGGCGGTCACGATCAATCTGGTCGCCGG
>JBAWAV010000372.1:0-31685 GCA_049589475.1 Mycobacterium sp. | reverse complement strand
TGGGCCGCGGTCAACACCGCGGACGGCCGCACCGGTGTCGGCTGGCTGGAATGGAATCGCAACCAGCCGAGCCGGTAATGCCATGCACACCGGTCGTGGTGATGGGTGTCTCCGGCTCGGGCAAGTCCACGGTGGGTGCGGCGCTGGCACGTCGCCTGGGGGTGCCGTTCGCCGACGCCGACACGCTTCACCCGCGAGCCAACGTCGACAAGATGGCGGCAGGTACGCCGCTCACCGACGCCGACCGCTACCCGTGGCTGGAAGCGGTGGGGCAGTGGCTGGCACGCCACGATGACGGCGGTGTGATCAGCTGCTCGGCGCTGGCCCGTCGATATCGTGACCAGCTGCGATCGCATTGTCCGAGAGTCGAATTCCTGCATCTGACCGGATCGCCGGAGCTGATCGCACGCAGGCAGGCCGACAGGCCGGGGCATTTCATGCCGTCGTCGTTGGTCCGATCTCAATTCGACACGCTGGAACCGCTCGGTGCCGACGAGCGCGGAGTGGCGGTGGACGTCGGACAGAGCGTAGCCACGATCGTGGAGACGTTCGCTCGTTCGCTCAGCGCTTGATCACCTGGGTGCCGCCGGCCAACTCGTCATGCTTGCCCTGCTTGCACGGGCTGGCGTTGATCGTCACGGCGATCACGACGTAGGCGATGAACGCCAGCAGGGGGCCGACGTAAGGCACCACCGCGAGCAACGTGAACGAATTACGGATGGCCGATTGCGAAACGTTGGGCCTCGGCAGTCCGCCCGGGCCCAGGACGCTCAAGCCCAGTAGCCGCTTGCCGACGCTCGCGCCCTGGGTCACTTCGAGCAGCACGAAGTAGCCGAACATCAGGACCCCGGAGAACAGGCCGGTGACCAACCACCAATAGTCAGGAAAGAAGAACAGCGTCAGCACGAACACCACGATGTTCACCAGAATGCCGTCGATCAGCCGGGCGAAAAATCGCGGCGCCAAGCTGCCGGGGTGGACATATGGTCGCTGCGGTGAACCCGCGGGAAAGCGGTACTGGGGCACGTTGGGTTCGAAGTCAGCGGATGTCATGGCTCGGGCTCCTAGCGGCGGTGGATGCCAATCTACCGCGCCAGATGTTCGATGCGGCGTTCTTGCTCAGTGCCAGCGACGGGCCTTGACCCGTCCACGGTGTGCCAGTTCGCCGCCGCGTTCATAGGCGTGTTCGCCGAATTCAGCCCCGCGTTCGCGGGCGATGTCGGCCCACTCGCCACCGCGCTCGCGAGCGATGTCTGCCCATTCGCTGCCGCGTTCCAGAGCCTTCTCGCCCAGGTCGCTACCGCGCTCGCGCGCGGTTTCGGCCAACTCGGCCCCGCGTTCGCGCAGCGTATCGGCCAGTTCGGCGCCGCGCTTGCGGGCGCGCTTGCGTGCCTTCTTCACTACGGGTTTGCTTCGCTTGACGGCAGTGTCTGCCAGATCCTCGCCGCGTTTGCGGGCAGCCTCGACCACGGGCGCGCTTCGTTCGGCTGCCACGCTGGCCAGTTCGCGACTGCGTTCGGCTCCGGCGTGCAGGCCGTGCGCGATCCGCTCAGCCAACTCCGAATCGAACACCGAGTCGTCGGATCCGGCCAGCGGCAGCGCCGACGTCACCGCCTCCGAGAGCCGGCCCGCCGCCTGCCTGCCGCGCCATCCCAGCGAAGGCTTGCCTGCGGTGTCGGCCGCGGCGATGATCAACCCGCCCAGCAGACTCAGGTCTGTCAGCAGGGCGCGGCGTTGCTCCACTTTACGTTCCGGGTCTTTTTCGGTCCAAAACAGATGTCCGCCAAGGCTGCCCGGTATCACCGTGAACGCGAGCGCCGCCGACGCGATTCGCGGCAGCTTGCCGGTGGCGAGCAGCAGACCGCCACCGACCTGAACGGCCGCATTGATCCGCGCGGCCGTTTCAGGGTTGGACGGGATCTTGTCTCCGTACGGTCCCGGCAGGTTGCGCAGCGCCGCAATCGTCGGCTCTGTCGCTTCCAGGGTGACCGACGGGTTGCGAAGTGTCTCGATGCCTTGGCCGATGAATACTGCGGACAGCAAGGGACGCGCGACTCTGCGAATCAACATGGCTGCTATGTTCCCGCGTTCACCGTTGTGCAAACCGCTCCCGCGAAGCGGGTTAGCACTCTGGTGGAACGGGTTCGCGACGTATCCACAGCGGAAACAGCACCCAGAAAACCAGCTGAGCAACGACAGCGCACGATCCGGCAACCGCACCGGCCGGTGGACCGGCCACCGCGCCGAAAATGACCACTGTGACCCCGGTCAGCGCCAACCCCATCAGCAACAGTCCGCAGTACGCGAACCGGTGCGCGGCCGACACCATATAGACGGTGCGATGCCGACGGAACAACACGCGATGCATCGCGACCGGAGCTTCCAGCAACACGGTGGCGCCGACCGAGCAGCCGACCGTCGCCAGATAGACGATGCGCATGGCGACGGTCAACCCGTCGAAGCGCGGCTGGAAGGGCAATGTCAGCAAGAAACCGGTGAGCAATTGGACGCCGGTTTGGACGACCCGCAACTCCTGCAACAGGCTGAGCCAGTTGCGATCCAGCCGCTGGGTGGGGGTCTCGGACCGTTGCGCGGCATCCCAGGCCTGGTCCCGTTCGGGATGGTCAACGACGCCCATGGGCGTTGATCATGCCAGCCCCGCCGACGCCGTTACGGTGAACTCGACCGGCCGGCCAACAACAGCCGCGCCGATGTCTCCAGCCGGTCGGCGATCTCGACGTAGGAGGCATAACCCATACCTGCGCGCACCAGGGCTCCGGCGTAGAGCAGCTCGAGCGACTCCACCACGTCGGGACCGTGATCGGAACCGACGGCGGTGACCAGGCGCTGGTGAATTTCGCGCCCGATGCGCAGCCGCAGATGCTCGACTTCAGGATCCTTGCCCAGCAACGCATTGGTCACCGCGCCGGCCAGCTCGGGCTCATCGGCAACCAGCAGCGCGATCTGACGCAGCACCGCGATGACCCGGGCGCCTCGATCCGGCGAGTCGGTCGGTGGCACCGGGCTGGACGCCAGCCGTCGCCAGAAGACTTCTGCGACAAGGTGTTCCTTGGACGAGAAGTAGGTGTAGGCCGTCGCGGCGCCGACACCGGCCTCGGCCGCGACCATGCGAATCGTCAACCCGGAGAAACCTTCTCGGCCGAGCACGCTGATCGCCGCCTGGCCCAGCCGGTTAACGGTGTCGGCCTGCTTGGCGGTCAGTCGTCGTCTGGTCGATTCCCGAGCCACCGGGTTGGACACGTGTCCGGACACTACTACACCACCGTAGGTGCGGCAACAGATTCCGGGGCGGCGTGCGTTACCGTTTCGATGATGACGTCCTCCACGGATCGCGCCGCTCGCGACGACCTCACCGGCCGGCTCTTCGCCCTGGCTGACCGGGTCACCGGGTTCATGCCCGCCGATGAAGGCCGCGCCCTGCATGACGCGGCGCTGCATTACCTTGACCACGGCGTCGCCGTCGAGATCGGAACGTACTGCGGCAAGTCGACAGTCCTGCTGGGTGCGGCAGCGTATGCCCGCGACAGTGTGCTCTATACCGTCGACCACCACCACGGTTCTGAAGAACATCAGCCCGGGTGGGAGTACCACGACACGTCGCTCGTGGACGAGGGCACCGGACTTTTCGACACGTTGCCGACGTTGCGGCGCACCCTCGACGAGGCCGGCCTGGACGACAACGTCGTCGCTGTGGTGGGCAAGTCGACGGTGGTGGCCCGCGGGTGGCGTGCGCCGCTGCAGTTGTTGTTCATCGACGGTGGTCACAGCGAAGAGGCTGCGCATCGTGACTTCGACGGCTGGGCGAAATGGGTCAGCGCCGCGGGCGCGCTGATCATTCACGACGTCTTCCCCAATCCGCGCGACGGCGGTCAGGCGCCGTACCAAATCTATTGCCGCGCCGTGGAAAGCGGCGCGTTCGTCGAGCGGTCCGTGCTCGGTTCGATGCGGGTGCTGGAGCGGGTCAACGGCGATGCCGGCGTCGCGGTCTAACGGTCTGACGGGCTGACCGCACACTCGCAGTCATAGTCGTCCTGCAGCCCGACCGGCAGGTCGGTGCCGCGGAAGATGCCACTGCCCGCGGTTGTGCAGGACAATGCGTCGGCGGCGAGAATCACCGCCGCGCCGGTCCAGGTGGTTCGCTCGACGGGCCAACGCTTTCCGTCGCTGTACACCAGGCCGGTCCAATAGGAGCCGTCCTTTTCGCGCAGATGCTGCATGGCCGCGAACTGCCGCAGAGCCGCCTTCCGGTTGCCCATCGCATCGAGGGCGAGCACCAGTTCGCAGGTCTCGGCGCCGGTCACCCACGGCCGGTCATCGACACACCGGATGCCCAGACCGTCGACGACGAAATCGCTCCACCGCTCGGCGATCCGGGCCGCCGCCGCGTGGCCGCGAAGCGCGCCACCCAGGATCGGGTAGTACCAGTCCATCGAGTGACGCGGCTTCTCGGTGAACGCCGATGGATGCGCGGTGATCGCATGGCCCAACCGGCCGAGCGCCAATTCCCATTCGGGCTGTGGCTCATCGACGGTGTTCGCCAGCGCCAGCGCACAGCGGATACTGTGGAAAATGCTCGCGCAGCCCGTGAGCAGCGCCTCTTCCAGTGGGCCGGAAGAGCTACGCGCCCAGCAGATTTCACCGCCCTCGAGCTGGAGATCGACGACAAAGTCAATGGCGGCACGTACCGTGGGCCACATCGCGGTGGCGAAGCCGCGATCACCGGTGACCAAGACGTGGTGCCAGACTCCGACCGCCACATATGCGCAGAAGTTGCTGTCGCTGTTGGCGTCTTCGATAACGCCGGCCCGCAGCTGGATCGGCCATGAGCCGTCGGCGCGTTGTCGGTGGCGACACCAGTCGAAGGCACGCCGCGCCGGTTCGATCAGGCCCGCCGCAGTCAGGGCCATCGCGCATTCCACGTGATCCCACGGATCGGTGTGCCCGCCTTGTGACCACGGGATCTCACCCGACGGCTCTTGCAGCGCGGCAATCGATTCCGCGGTCTGGCGGCATTGCTCGGGAGACAGGACGCCCGGAACGGCCGGCGGCTTAGACCAGTTCAACGCCCGCGCTCCGGCCTCTCGAAATACAGCGCGACGCTCTTGCCGATCAACGGGTTGAGCGTCGATTCGGCCACCCTGGTCAGCAACGGTCGCCGCATCATGTCCCACACCAGCATCTTGTGGTACGCGACCACCGCGGGATGGTCGGACTTCTCCACGCCGACAAGGCATTTCAACCACCAGAATGGGGCGTGTAATGCGTGCGAGTGATGGGTGTGGGTGAAAGTCATACCGCGGCCGGTGATCTTGCCGCGCAGCCGGTCTGCCCGATAGATGCGGATGTGGCCGCCCTCGTTGCTGTGGTAGTCGTCGGACAGCAACCAGCACAACTGCTCGGGCAGCCACCGCGGAACCGTGACTGCCAGCTTGCCGCCGACCTTGAGCACCCGAATCAACTCGACGATCACGGCATCGTCGGCCGGGACGTGTTCGAGGATCTCGGATGCGATGACGCAGTCGAATGTCCGGTCAGGGTAGGGCAGTGCGCGCGCGTCGCCGACGACGGTCTCGGCGCGGGCCGACGCCGGTGCTTCGCCGGCATCGGCCATGGCGCGCAACAAGGTCTCGACGTCGTCGAGTTCGGCGGCGTTCTGGTCGAAAGCCACGACGTCGGCGCCGCGCCGGTAGGCCTCGAAGCTGTGCCTGCCCGCACCGCACCCGACGTCAATGACTTTGGCGCCGTGACCGATTCCGAGGCGATCGAAGTCCACTGTCAGCACGGATCGCCCACAACCTGACTCGAATCGTAGACCGGGGTGCGGCGCGCGATGGCGCGCTCATAGACGCGCACGGTCTGCGCCGCCACAGATTCCCAGCTGAACACCTCGACGGCGCGACGACGACCCGCCGCGCCCAGTCGGTGCAGCTGGTCGGGGGAGGTCAGTAACTCGCCCAGGACCCGGATCAACTCGCCGGCGTCGCCGGGGCGCACCAACCTGGCGCAATCGCCGTCGGGGCCCAGCACCTCGGGTAACGCGCCGGCCCGGCTGGCCACGATCGGCGTCCCGCTGGCCATCGCTTCGACCGCCGGAAGCGAGAAACCCTCGTACAGCGAAGGGATGCAAGCGATTTCCGCGGATGAGAACAGTCGGGCCAGCTCGGTGTCGGAGAGTCCGCTGGAGGTGTGGACGATGTCGGAGATGCCGAGCTCGGCGATCAGCTTCTCGGTCGGGCCGTTGGATTCCAGCTTCGCGACGAGTTGCAGCTCCAGGTCGTGTTCGGTCCGCAGCTTGGCCACCGCGTGCAGCAAGTGCCCGACGCCCTTGAGCGGCCGGTCGGCGCTCGCGATCGCGATGATGCGACCGGGAACGCGGGGCTGCGTCGACGGCTTGAACAAGGCGGTGTCGACACCCAGCGGAACGACGTGCAGCTGGTCGGGGTCCACGCCGAAATCGGTGATGATGTCGGCCGCCGACGACGAGGAGACCGTCAGCAACTCAGGAATGCTGCAGGCCACCCGCTCTTGCATCTTCAGAAAGCCGTACCACCGGCGCACCGACGGTTTACGCCACCATTTCGCCGCGGCGAGGTCCAGTATGCGGTCGCGGGTGATCGGGTGGTGCACGGTCGCCACGACTGGCATGCCGCTCTCGGCAATGGTCAGCAGGCCGACGCCCAGACTCTGGTTGTCGTGCACGACGTCGAAATCCCCGTGCCGATCGGCCAGCAGGCGCGCGGCACGCAGGCTGAAGGTGCGCGGCTCGGGGAATCCCGCGGTCCACACCGTGGCCAGTTCCAGCAGGTCGATGCGGTCCCGAATCTCGCGGGGATGCGGGATGCGGAAAGGGTCGGGTTCGCGATACATGTCGAGGCTGGGCACTTCGGTCAGCACGACCCGGGGGTCGAGTTCTTCGGGGTAGGGCTGACCGGAGAAGACCTCTACCTGGTGTCCCAGTTCTACCAGTCCGCGGCTGAGGTGGCGGACGTAAACGCCCTGGCCGCCGCAGTGCGTCTTGCTGCGATACGACAGCAACGCAATCCGCATACTCACGCCCGATCCGGTGCAAATGTGAAGTCAGACATCACGGCGAAAGGTTCTGGCAGGGCGTCAGCGGACTTTCTGGACACGTGTCTGGACTATAGTTTGCCTAGCTACCTGATGCAACGCACAGGTAGCAGCGTTACTTGGCCGATCCTACTCACCGCGAACGGGCGCGCTGACTCTCGACTCCGGGCCGGGCGACGATACCGTGGTGTCATGCGCGCGCTGATCGTCGTCGACGTTCAGAAGGACTTCTGCGAGGGCGGCTCGCTGGCCGTGGCCGGCGGAGCACACGTGGCGGGTGCCATCAGCGACTATCTGGCCGGCGGCGCGGATTATGGCCATGTGGTGGCGACCCAGGATTTCCACGTCGATCCCGGTGACCATTTCTCCGACCACCCGGATTACGTCTCGTCGTGGCCGCCGCACTGCCGTGCGGGCAGCACCGGCGCGGACTTTCATCCCCACCTCGACGACGAGCGATTCGAGGCGGTGTTCCGCAAGGGTGCTTACGACGCCGGTTACAGCGGATTCAGCGGCTTCGACGATGCCGGGACCCCGCTGGCCGACTGGCTGAGAGACCGCGAGGTCGACGAGGTCGACGTCGTGGGCATCGCCACTGACCACTGCGTACGCCGGACCGCCGAGGACGCGGCGAAGCACGGTCTGGCGACGCGGGTACTGGTGGATCTGACGGCAGGCGTGGGGGAGCAGTCCACTGCCGAGGCGATCGAGGCCTTGCGCGCAATGGGCGTCACGATTGCGGCAAGCGCGTGACGGGCCCGGCGGACCAGGCGCTGCTGGCGGCGGTGGAGCGGTCGCCTCAGGCCGCCGCGGCACATGACCGCGCCGGTTGGGTCGGCTTGTTCACGACGGACGGGCGGGTCGAGGATCCGGTGGGCTCGCGACCCCACACCGGCGAGGCCGAGATCGGCCGTTTCTACGACACGTTCATCGGCCCGCGCGAGATCTCGTTCCACCGCGATCTCGACGTCACCCGCGGCTCGTCGGTGATCCGCGACCTCGACCTCGAGGTGGTGATGGGTTCCGCGGTCACCATGACGATTCCGGCGATTCTGCGTTACGACCTCCGTGAGGTCGACAGTGAATGGAAAATCGTTCTACTACAAGCCTATTGGGAGTTGCCCCCGATGATGTGGGAGTTCCTGCGCAACGGCTTGTCCGCGGTGCCGGCGACCGTCCAACTGTCGCGAGGGCTTATCCGCAACCAGCGACTGCGCGGCGCCGCTGGTTTCGCCGCGGGATTTCGTCGGGCGGGTTCCCGCCAGAAGATGCTGGTCGAGACATTCGTCAACGCCGTTGGGCGAGGCGACCGATTCGCCGCGCTGCAGACCCTGTCGTCCGGTGCGGCAATCACTTTCGGTGACGGTGACGCTGCGGACACCACACAGATCGCCGAGCTCGCCGAACGGTGCGCCGGCGCGGTCACGACGAAGGTGATCGCCGCGGGCTGCACCGTCGCAGCCTCGGTCAGCGCGGGGCCACGGCGGGGAGTCCTGTTCGCGGATGTGACCCGGCGTGGCACGGGCATCCAGCGGATCCGGTATTTCCCGCAGTGATGACCGCGCCTGGTTTCGCTCACCGTTTCGATCGGCGCACGTTGTTACGCGGCGCCGGCGCACTCGGCGCCGCGTCGCTGGTGCCCACCGGGTGTAGCTCTGATGACGACGACGCGCTGACGTTCTTCTTCGCGGCCAATCCTGACGAGGCGGATGCCCGATTGCGCGTCGTCAACGCTTTTCAGCGCCGGCATCCAGACATCAAGATCCGGACGCTGTTATCGGGAGGGGATGCTCTTCAGCAAGCGTCGATCTACTGCGCGGGCGGCAAATGCCCAGACGTCATGATGGCTTGGGACTTCACCTATTCCGGACTGGCCGACCGCGGAGTGCTGCTGGACCTCAACACCATGCTGGCCCACGACCCATCGTTCGCCACGAAGCTCGGGTCGGACAGCATTGCACCGCTCTACGAAACGTTTTCATTCGAGGGCGGCCAGTACGCCTTTCCCGAGCAGTGGTCCGGCGTCTTTCTGTTCTACAACAAGAAGCTGTTCGCTGAGGCCGGTGTGCATCCGCCACCCGGACGGTGGAACGAACCGTGGAGTTTCGGCGAATTCCTCGACACCGCGACAGCGCTCACCCGACGCGACGATTCCGGGCGAGTCAGCCAATGGGGATTCGTCGACAGCTGGGCGCCGTACTACTCGGCCATGCTGTTCGGCATGAACAACGGTGTGCCGTGGTCGAACCCGCGGATGAATCCGACACACCTCAACTTCGACAACGACGCATTCATCGAGGGAATCCAGTTCTACGCCGACTTGGCCGGCAAACACGAGGTGGCGCCCAATGCCTCGGAGTCGCAGTCGATGTCCACGATGGGCCTGTTCACCTCGGGCCGCGCGGCGATGGCGCTCGGCGGGCACTGGCGATACCAGACAGTCGTTCGGGCGAAGGGCCTGGACTTCGATGTCGCGGTGTTGCCGACGGGCCCGAAAGGGCATGTCGCACAATCCAACATCGGTACCACCGGGCTGGCCATCGCAGCGCGCAGCCGTCGCAAGCAGCAGGCGTGGGAGTTCGTGAAGTTCGCCGCCGGCCCGATCGGGCAGACCGTGATCGGTGAATCGGGACTCTTCGTTCCCGTCCTACGGTCCGCGATCGAGTCGACCGGCTTCGCCGAGGCCCACAACAGAATCAGCAATCTCGCCGTCCTGACCGGCGGGCCCGGTCATGCCGAGGGCTTGCCCGTCACGCCGGCGTGGCCGAAGATCGCTGCGCTGCTGGACCGCAACCTCGGCCCCGTCCTGCGGGGCGCACGCCCGGCGACGTCGCTGTCCAACGGGCTGTCACAGGCGATCGAACAGGTCCTTCGAGCCGCATGACCGCGATCGACACAGCACCCGCCACGCCGGCAGCTCGGCGGCCCCGGTCGTCGAAGCGACGGAGTCGAGCCGGGCGACTGTTCGTCGCCCCGAACCTGATCGCGGTCGCGGTCTTCATGCTGTTTCCGCTCGCGTTCTCGCTGTACATGAGCTTTCACAACTGGGACGTGTTCAACCCCGCCAAGTTCGTCGGACTGTCGAACTACCGCAGCCTGTTCACCGCGGACCCATTGTTCAGCATCGCATTGCGCAACACCGTGGTCTACACCGTCGGGACCGTCGTCCCGACCGTCCTGATCAGTCTTGCCGTCGCCGGAGTGCTCAATCGAAAGCTCAAGGGCATCGGCTTCTTTCGGACCATCATCTTTCTTCCACTGGCGGTGTCGTCGGCGGTGATGGCCGTGGTGTGGCAGTTCGTCTTCAACACCCACAACGGTCTGCTCAACATCATGCTCGGCTGGGTCGGCATCGGTCCCATCCCGTGGCTGGTCGACCCGAAGTGGGCGATGACGTCGCTGTGCATCGCCAGCATTTGGCGCAGTGTGCCTTTCGCGACCGTTATCCTGCTGGCCGCCATGCAAGGTGTGCCTGACACCCTCTACGAGGCGGCGCGGCTCGACGGGGCCGGGGAGGTGCGACAGTTCGTGTCGATCACGGTGCCGTTGATCCGCAGCGCTGTGTCCTTTGTGGTGGTCATCTCCATCATCCACGCCTTCCAGGCGTTTGATCTCGTCTACGTGCTCACCGGACGCAACGGCGGCCCCGAGACGTCGACGTATGTCCTGGGCATCATGCTTTTCCAACACGCTTTTGCCTTCTTGGAATTCGGTTATGCGTCGGCGTTGGCCTGGGTGATGTTCGCGATCCTGTTGGTGTTGACCGTGATTCAGCTGCGACTCGGGCGCCGGCGGACTGCCCAAGAGGAGCGGTCGTGGGCTTAGCTGAACGGGTGATCAAACCCGGTATCGTCCGCGGCGCCATGTGGTACGCGGCGCTGACCGGAATCGCCTGGTGCGCGCTCTTCCCGATCCTGTGGGCGGTCTCCGGCTCGCTGAAGAGCGAAGGCGAGGTGACGCTGCCGATACTGTTTCCGGCGCATCCGCAGTGGTCCAATTACCGCGAAGTGTTCGCGCTGATGCCGTTCTGGCGCATGTTCTTCAACTCGGTTCTTTACGCCGGATGTATCTGTGTCGGCCAGGTGTTCTTCTGCTCGTTGGCCGGATACGCGTTCGCCCGATTGCGATTTCGCGGTCGCGACACGCTATTCGTCTTGTACCTGGGCACTTTGATGGTGCCGCTGACGGTGACGGTCATCCCACAGTTCATCCTGATGCGGATCGCGGGGCTGACCGACACGCCATGGGCGATGATCGTGCCCGGGTTGTTCGGCAGCGCGTTCGGCACCTACCTCATGCGCCAGTTCTTCAGCACCCTGCCGGCCGAACTCGAAGAGGCGGCAATCCTCGACGGCTGCTCGCCCTGGCAGATCTATTGGCGGGTTCTGCTTCCGCATGCGAAGCCGGCGGTGATGGTGCTGGCGGTACTCACGTGGGTGAATGTCTGGAACGACTTCCTGTGGCCGCTGTTGATGATTCAGCGCAACAGTATCGCGACCCTGACGCTCGGGTTGGTCCGGATGCAGGGCGAATACGTTGCCAGATGGCCAGTGTTGATGGCCGCGTCCATCCTCATATTGCTGCCACTGATCCTGCTCTACACCGTTGCGCAACGCGCATTCATCCGTGGCATCGCCGTCACCGGACTCGGCGGGTAGCGCATGGCGTCGGTGACTTTCGAGCAGGCGACACGCTGTTACTCGGGTGCCGATCGGCCCGCGGTCGACCACCTCGACCTCGGTATCGCTGACGGCGAGTTCGTGGTGTTGGTCGGGCCGTCAGGATGCGGGAAGACGACGTCGCTGCGCATGATTGCCGGGCTGGAAACGGTCGACTCCGGACGCATTCGGATCGGCGCTCGAGACGTCACCGACGACGATCCCAAGGATCGTGACGTGGCGATGGTCTTCCAGAACTATGCGCTGTACCCGCATATGACGGTCGCGCAGAACATGGGCTTCGCACTGAAGATCGCGAAGATGTCGAAAACCGAGATCCGAGAACGGACATTGGACGCGGCGCGGTTACTGGATCTGGGGCCCTACCTGGACCGCAAGCCGAAAGAGCTGTCCGGCGGGCAGCGCCAGCGGGTGGCCATGGGTAGGGCGATTGTTCGGCGGCCGCAGGTGTTCCTGATGGACGAACCGCTGTCCAACCTGGACGCCAAGCTGCGGGTGCAGACGCGCAACCAGATCGCCGGACTGCAGCGGCGGCTTGGCACCACCACCGTCTATGTCACCCACGATCAAGTCGAGGCCATGACCATGGGTGACCGGGTTGCGGTCCTGCGTGACGGCGTCCTGCAACAGTGCGCGCCGCCCCGAGAGCTGTACCGCGATCCCGCCAACGTGTTCGTTGCGGAATTCATCGGGTCGCCGGCGATGAACCTCTTCACGCTGCCCGTCGTGGACAACGGTGTCCGGATCGGCGATTGGCCGATCCCGGTGCCGCGTGAGATCGCGCACTCCGCAAATGAACTCGTTGTCGGCGTTCGGCCGGAGCATTTCGAGATCGGTGCCGGCGGTCTCGAGATGCAGATCGACGTCGTCGAGGAACTTGGCGCGGACGCTTATCTGTACGGGCGGATAGCGCTGGCCGACAACGCATTCAGCCAAGCGATCGTTGCACGCGTTGATGGACAGGACCCGCCCTTGCGGGGTAGTCGGTTGCGGTTGCGGGCTGCGCCGGAACACCTGCATTTCTTCGGTACCGATGGGGCTCGGAGGTAGCATCGTAATGGCACGTCAGAAAATCACTTTCAACCATGTGGGGCTGTGCGTCACCGAGACCGCGCGGTCGCGGCGATTCTACGAGGGCTTGCTCGGCTTTACGTTCTGGTGGGAACTCGAGCCCCCCGAGGAAGGAACCGGCCAATTACTCGGGCTGAACCGGCCAATCGGATTGCACGCGACGTACCTGATTCGCGACGGGCTTGTTCTCGAGCTGTTGGCGTACTCGCATCGCATGCTGCGGGCCGGGTCGGATCGAGTCATGGATCAGGTGGGGCTCACTCACCTGTCGCTGTCGGTGTCCGATCTCGGCGAGGTGCTCGCAGCGGTGGAGGCGTTCGGGGGATCGGTGGTTGAGAGCTCCGTATCTAAACAGTCGGCCATGATCCGCGACCCGGACGGGCAACTGATCGAGCTGCTGCCGGATTCGTGGCTTCAGATGGTGCCGCCGCGCTGATCCGGGCATCGACGTCATGAGTTATAGCCGAATTCATCGACACCGACTTGCACGTCACCGAATGCTCATCATCGCGTGCTGCTGACTGGTTGATGCTCTGGAAACCATTGACATATCTGGGGTTTCGCGGCCCACCGGCGTGTTCAGGGCGCCGGTGTGGATGCGACCATCACTACATGGTGCCTGCGAGCGAGTCGATCGACCCCGACCCGGATCCGCATATTGTGCTGGGTCTCGTCGGCGACCCGGGGGCGGCGTTCGCACTCGCACGCGAACTCGTCGACACTGAGTTGCATTGCGAACTCGACGAACGGTTGCCCGGAGCCCGCTGGTGCATCGAGATCGTGGAGGGCCGCCTGGTGCAGCCCCCGGCAACCGACGCCCAGGTCGTGGAAGCCGCACGCAAGATGCTGCTCGAAAAGGGTTGGGACGTCGTGATTTGTCTGACGGACCTGCCGCTGCATGTCGAGCAACGACCGGTTGTCGCTCACGCAAACCCGGTGCGCAACGTGGCGATCGTGTCGGTGCCCGCGCTGGGCGCACGGGGGGCACGTCACCGCATTCGCGAGACGATCGTGCGCCTGCTGGTACGCCTGATCGCCGGATCCGTTGAACTGCACGGCTCTCACGGCGGGGGGCGTTCGTCGAGACGGGTGACGGTGCAGCGGGTGCGCGAACTGGGCAGCGACCCAGCCGATGAAGCGTTCTTCTACACCGCTCGGGTGCTGACGGGAAACCTCACGTTGATCACCGGGATGGTGGCGGCCAACCAGCCGTGGCGGTTGTCGCTGCGGTTGTCCCGCGCCCTGACCGGTGCGGTGGCCGCCGGAGTCTTCGGTTTGGTGACCGCAGACATCTGGCGGCTTTCCGACGCTTACGGCTGGTTTCGGCTCGCCGGCACCGCGCTGGTGTCGATCGGTGCCACCGTCGCGACTCTGATCGTCGGTGCCGAGCTCTGGGAGCCGATGGTCGCGCGCGGTGTCCGCAAGCAGGTGATTCTGTTCAACATCGTCACCACAATGACGGTGTTGATCGGCGTGACGTTGCTGTACTGCGCACTGTATGCGCTGGCGCTGGTCGCCTCGTTCTGGTTTGTGATCCCGCAGATTTGGCGCGATCAGGTCGGGCATTCGGCGTCGCTGCGTGATTACTTTGAATTGGCTTGGCTGATATCGTCTTTGGCGATGATCGGTGGCGCTTTGGGTGCGGCGCTGGAATCCGACGAGGTGGTGCGGGCAGCCGCCTACGTTCAGCACTCCGACGATGATGCCGAGATCGAGCAGGCCGACTGACTCAGCTCGTGGCGATACACAGCACTTCGTCGAGGCTGGCGGACTGGAGCCCGGCTTGGTCAAGTCGCGTGGTGTCGACCATCGCCGGGCCGCGGGCCTTGGCCTCGGTCAGCACGTAGCGGCCGGCATCGGGTGTTCGGCGCACCGTGTTGTCCGGTGCGCTGGCGCCGTTCAACGACTTTGCGTCGGCCAGGTTGATGCCCACCTGGACCACGTGCGGCTCGGCGTCGAGCACCGCGGTGAGGCGGGTGATCAAGTTCTCGGGCGTGAAAAACCGCCAGTTCTGATCGAGATGCAGCCAGAACCGCCCATGGATGTGTTTGCGTATCTCAGCGGCGTCGGGGCCGGCGTCGACGAACTCGAGGAATCCGTAAAGCGCCTGCAGCATCTCGCGGTCGGCGGCTCGCAGGCCTGCATCAACCGCCACGAAGCGCCCGACTTGCGACACGTCGAGGCAGCAGTTCAGGAAAGAGTTCAGCGCCTCCTGGGTGCGAATCATGTCTGGTCCGGCGACCACGCTGACTGTGACCTCCGCGTTCTGTCGCCCGCGGGTGAGGTTGTGTCGCCCACGGATAAGGTTGCGTGCCAACTCATCCGGGTAATGTGACAGTGCCTCGAGCATCGCGGGCACAGCCTCGTCGCGGCTTGCCGCAATTCGCTGCCGCTCGCTCTCGGGGATATCGAGGCCGGCCAGCAACTCACGCCACAGCATGAACGCCTCGGTGTGCTCGCCGAGGCAGAAGGCGGATTTCGCCAATATGTCCGTCGCGCGCCACGCGTAGATATCGGGATACGGCAAAATCATATCGTCGTCGGGACGCGGAACTCCGGCGGCATACTGGCCAAATAGGTAGGCGAGCTGGTAGTGCTGTTCGTTGAAATGGTGTCGGGCTACGCAATACAGGGGTTCTGCGCGGGTCGGTCGGAACTCCCACGCCAGCAGATACGCGTCCTGAACCTCGTGCCACGGAGTGCCCAGCTCCTCCATCGACTGCGCAATCCGAAACATCGCCAAGAAGGTTTCCTCGCCAGCGCCTGCACTGAGCTCGATCATGCGCTCAAACCACTTGCGCGCGTTGACGAAATCACGCGAGTCGAAATAGACCTGCGCCAGCATGGATACCGATCGCAGATCCTCGGGATCGCGCTCCACCGCGGGCAGCAGTTCATCGATGAAACGCTGAAAGGGATCCACGTCGCGGGGCATGGCAGCGGTTCCGACAATACTGTTCACGGCCGCCTCTACCTGGGCCTCTGTTACCTCCAGGCCCAGTTCGTCGACGAGGCGGCGGATTACCGTTGCGGGCGACGCGCGGAGTTCCTCGAAATCGACGATGACCTTCGCGGTGTTGGCCAAAGAATGGTCCCGGGCGGCGATGAGATGCCTCGTCGTCGCCTCCCGTTCCTGTTCGTCCGCAAACCATTCCAGTCGCTTCAGTGTCGCCGCCACCTTGGCGAAGGGCCGCTCCACCACGACCGGCACGATGGGGCCCCACGCGCCAGGGAGTAGATCGACAGCGACACATAGCAGAGGGTGCTTCACGCCCGGCCGGGCCCCCGCCGCCCGGGCGGCGCGGCGGTGGTCGTCAGCCCAACTTCGGAGTTTCTCCTGGAAAAGCAGGGGGTCCATTTGGAGCTGTGCCGTAGGCAGACTGATGGCCCTGCGGATCAGTTGGCTGATTTCCGCGTCTTCCCAGATCTCATGCAATTCGCGATAACTCGCGTCGAACCCGCGCCCCATGAACACACCCAGCTGTCGCAGTACGCTCGCCACCGCCGAGGTGCCGCCGCCAAGCGGGCCCAACACGACGATCATCGGCTCGTCGTCGGCCATGGCGCCTCCCGCAGTTTCAATCGGATTCGAAGTATGTTGCCATAGAGACGGATTCGGCGCTGTTGGCTCCCGCCGGCTAGGACGCGTTCAGCTCCGCCGCAGCACGGACGAGCGCCGTGAACGCTTTGTCGTTGATCTTGTCGCCCTGATGAAAGTCAATGGCGCGCCGGGTGTTCCCGTCCAGGCTGGCGTTGAAGAGCACCGACGGGTCATCCAGTGACGCGCCTTTGGCGAAGGTCACCTTTACCGCGGTCTTGTACGTCTCGCCGGTGCACATCATGCCGGCGTGATACCAAACCGGGACGCCTCGCCACTTCCACTCCTCGACGACATCGGGGACCGCCGCTTTGATCAGCTTCCGGATGTGGGCAAGTGTCTCACCCCGCCAGTCGCCCAACTCTTTGATCCTGGCGTCAATCCGTTGCGCGGGAGATTCGGCGCCGGTGCCGTCTTTCGGGGTGTTCGTCTTCGCCATGCTCGAGTAACCGCGTTTCTTTCGTCGAAGTCGGCCGCTTTTATCGAGTATCCCTGCCAGGCGAGCCCAAAATTCATCCGGGCTGCTCGACTGCGGAATGTCCTACGACCCTGTACGTCGGGGACCAAAGCCTCACGACCGTCGACCTCGCGCCGCCTAGCGTGTGCGTCAGCGAAAGGAGAATCGAAATGTCCTCACAGAAACCGCAATACGGCATCCTCGTGGGTGTCGACGGATCGCCCGCATCAGACGCCGCCGCCTGGTGGGGTGCCCGCGAAGCGACGATGCGCAACATCCCGCTCACCCTGGTGCACGTGGCCAACCCGGGAGCTTCAACCTGGGCGCAAGCCCCGCTGCTCGACGAATTCGCCAAATGGCAGGAATCCGAGGGGCGCAGCATCCTCGCGAGCGCCTCGAAGGTCGCCCACGACGCCGCAGCCGGCGCCGGAAAGTCGATACCGGTCAACACCGAACTGCTGTTTTCGGCCACCGTTCCCACGCTTGTCGAAATGTCCCACAAAGCTGAACTGATCGTCGTCGGCACCGACGGGCGCGGAGCTTTGACCCGCGGCCTGCTCGGCTCGGTCAGCTCCGAACTGTTGCGGCAGGCCCACTGCCCGGTCGCGGTCGTCCGCGAGGAAGAACCGCGGACGCTGGCTCATGCGCAGGCACCGATACTGGTGGGGATAGACCACTCGCCGTCCTCAGAACTCGCTCTGAAAATCGCCTTCGACGAAGCCTCCCGTCGTAAAGTCGGCCTGGTAGCCCTGCACGCGTGGAGCGACCGAGAGCTTGTCGAACTTCCCGGCATCGACTGGCCGGCTGTCAAGGCCGAAGAAGAACGCCTCCTCAGCGAGGCGCTGGCCGGCTGGCAGGAACGCTATCCCGACGTCACGGTGAGCAAGCGTCTGTTGTGCGATCGCCCTGCGCATGCGCTCGTCGAAACATCCAGCGCGGCACAGCTTGTCGTGGTCGGCAGCCACGGCCGAAATCTTGTCTCCCGGATGATGTTGGGGTCCGTCAGCAACGCCCTCGTTCAGTCGGTGCGCAGGCCGGTGATCGTGGCCCGTCCATAGGGTCCGAATGCCTCGTCGCGGACGCTAGGAGACGGTGGGCGCCGCCGTGTTCCGGGTTCGCCCAATCCTATTGACTGCGAGCAACTATCACCGGTGTGCGAGATGCGTGTGCCACCGCGGTGCTCACCGATCCGAGCGCCATTCCGGCGAACCCGCCCCGGCCGTGGCTGCCTACGACGACAAGCTGCGCTGTCGCGGCGAGGTTGAGCAGGTGAGTGGCCGGCCGGTCGTCCATCACGGTCTGCTGAACGCTCACGCCGGGGTGGCCTTGCTGATAAGGGGCCAGGCGCTCGGTCAGCATCTGGCCGACAGCGGACAGCCCGGTCGAGTATTTCGTGCTTAGAATTTGAGACAGTTCGGTGTCGCTCGCGGCGTGCAGCACCACCAAGTCCACGCCCCGCATGGCCGCCTCGTGGAAGGCGATTTCGGTGGCAAGCTCGGAGGCCGCTGATACGTCGGTGCCCAGGAGTACCGGTGCCTTCGTCGCCTTCGGGTACAGCGAAGCGTCCTGGTGGATCACCGCGACCGGGCAGTGGGCGTGATGGATCAGGGCGGTGCTGACCGACCCCAACAGCACACGATGTAGGGCGCCCTGCCCGCGAGCCCCGACGACCACCAGGTCCGCGTCTTTCGACATGTCGACGAGTGCCATTGCAGGCCGGGAAAACAACAGCTGGCGCTCGAGATCGCTCGGGCCGTCACCCTTCATGAAGTCTTCAACGATTGTCACCGCGTCGTCGAGAATGGCTTCGGCGTCGGTTTCGTAGAGTTCGCGGACATTCAACGCGGGCCATCCGGGAGCGGGCAGGGCGACCGCTTGCACGAGCGTCAGGCGGACCCTGCGCATGGTTGCTTCACGCGCGGCCCAGCGGACCGCCACATCGGAATAGCCTGACCCGTCGACGCCTACGACGACGCCGAAATGCCTTTGTGAGCCGGTCATGTGGTCGTCCTCTCGGTTGCCACGGAGTCCTCGCGCTGCGTGCTGGCGTGCCGTCGATGCTAGGAGCTGGAACCTTGTTAGAGCAGAGGCGTAGGTCCTTGGCGAACCGGCCATATTGCCTTTCGCGTCACGCACGCCCCGCGCCGTAGGGCCCAATGTCCGGCGACGAGGGGCACTACGCCTCCTGTCCTCAGCGGGTCGCGTCGATAGCGTGATCGGTGTCCTACGCCCGCGCAGGGGAGCGCCTCATGAATAACGCATTGTCACCAGGACCAGTCGTCGTCGCCGTGGACGGCTCGAACGCGGCGATCGGTGCGGCCGAGTGGGCAGCCAAGGAAGCCGTCCATCAGGGTGTGGCGCTGCGGCTCGTTCACGTCATCCATGACAGCGACGCGTCGATGGGTTCGGCCGCTGCCGATGGACCCGAGCGACAATATTCGGAAAACGCCTTGCACGCTGCCTCTTCGGCGGTGAAAGCAACCGGCCTTCCCGTCCACGTCGACACCACAGTGCTGCACGGCGACGTCGATTCGGCACTCATCGCCGAGTCCGAAAGCGCCACCCTCATTTGCATCGGGTCCGCGGGCATCGGGCGGGTAGCCGCCGCAATGCTCGGGTCGACCGCGGCGACGCTAGCCGAGCGGGCGCGCTGCCCGGTGGCGATCATCAGGCGCAGTCACGATAGGCCGCTTCCGGACGCCGGCTTCATAGCCGTGGTCCTCGACGGTGATCCCGGCGACGAGATCGCGATGCAGTGGGCGATGGAGGAAGCCCGGGTGCGGCGTGCTCCCGTTCTCGCGCTGGGCGTCCGGTCACGGCCTCACTTCGATATCGACAATGAACGCGTCTATCGCCGATTGGACCACTGGCTGCATCGATATCCGGATGTGAAGGTGGAAGTTGCGACGACCCGGTTGAGCGCGCCCCGCTATCTCCAGGGCTTCATCGGAGCAGTTCAGCTCGTCGTCATCGGCGGCGGCGCCGACCGGGTGCTGCCGTTGGTGGGCCCGCACACGGTGCCGATCCTCGCCCACGCCGATTGTTCAGTTCTCGTTGCACGCGCCGCCAAACGAACAGACGATAATGAACACGGGTGTCCGCCAACACCGGAAAGAAGTGTTTAGTGAACCAACCGCAAACCGTTGGACAAACACCGCTGGATCCGGGCGTGCTCACTGAGGATCAACTGCGCCTCATCGACAGCTATTGGCGGGCAGCCAATTATCTGTCGGTCGGGCAGATTTACCTGCTGAACAACCCGTTGCTGACCGAACCGCTGGAAGCTGAGCACGTCAAGCCCCGACTGTTGGGGCACTGGGGTACAACGCCTGGCCTCAACCTCATCTACGCCCATCTGAACCGCGTCATCCGTGACCGCGATGCCAACGTCATCTATATCACCGGACCAGGCCACGGCGGCCCCGGACTGGTGGCCAACGCGTATCTGGAGGGCACCTACAGCGAGGTGTATCCCGGCATCGAGCAGAGTGCCGAAGGTCTTCGAAAGCTGTTCCGGCAGTTCTCTTTTCCCGGGGGAATCCCGAGTCACGTTGCCGCCCAGACTCCCGGATCGATCCACGAGGGCGGCGAGCTCGGTTACTCCCTCGTCCATGCTTTCGGCGCAGCCTTTGACAATCCCGACCTGGTCGTCGCATGTGTGATCGGCGACGGTGAGGCCGAAACCGGACCGCTCGCCGCCGGCTGGCATTCCAACAAATTCCTCAACCCGGCGATCGACGGGGCGGTGTTGCCGATCCTGCACCTGAACGGATACAAGATCGCCAATCCGACGGTGCTGGATCGGATACCGACCGACGAGCTGGAAGCTCTTCTCCGCGGTTATGGATACCGGCCGGTCACGGTTTCGGGGAACGAGCCGCGGATCGTCCATCAACAGCTCGCGGCGGCCTTCGACGACGCGTTCGACGCGATCTCGGCGATTCAAAATTCAGCTCGAAGCAGGGGAGTCGCCGAGCGTCCCGTGTGGCCGATGATCGTGCTGCGCACGCCCAAAGGCTGGACCGGGCCCAAAGTGGTGGACGGCAAGCCGGTGGAGGGGACTTGGCGTGCACATCAGGTCCCGCTGGCCGAGACGCGCAACAACCCCGAACACCGCGCGCAGCTGGAAAACTGGCTGCGCAGCTACCACCCGGAAGAACTCTTCGACGAGCATGGGGCGTTGCGCCCTGAACTCATGGCATTGCCACCAACCGGTGCGCGGCGGATGAGCGCCAACCCGCACGCCAATGGTGGGCTACTGCTGCGCGAATTGGATCTGCCCGACTTCGCTGACTACGCAGTGCCAGTGGATCAGCCGGCCGTGACAACGCAAGAGGCAACGCGCGTCTTAGGAGCTTTTCTTCGCGACGTCATTGTGCGTAATCCCGACCGCTTCCGTCTGATGGGCCCAGACGAGACCGCGTCCAACCGGCTCGGTGCGGTCTTCGAATCGACCGACAAGGTCTGGCTTTCGAGGACCGCACCCACCGACGAGGACCTCGCACCCGATGGACGGGTGATGGAAGTGCTCTCCGAGCACCTGTGCCAGGGCTGGCTGGAGGGATACCTTCTGACCGGTCGTCACGGCCTTTTCAACTGTTACGAAGCGTTCGTACACATTGTCGATTCGATGTTCAACCAGCACGCCAAATGGCTGTCCACCAGCCGCGAACTGACCTGGCGACAGCCGATCGCGTCGTTGAATTACCTTCTGAGTTCTCATGTTTGGCGCCAAGACCACAACGGCGCATCTCATCAGGATCCTGGGTTCATCGACCTGGTTGCCAACAAGCGTCCCGAGATCGTGCGGGTCTACCTGCCACCCGACGCCAACACACTGCTGTCGGTGGCAGACCATTGCCTGCGCAGCCGTAATTATGTCAACGTCATTGTGGCCGGCAAGCAGCCTTCGCTGACGTATCTGCCGATGGACGAAGCGGTTTCACACTGCGCCCGCGGTCTGGGCATCTGGCAATGGGCCAGCACTGCGACCGCCGAACCCGATGTGGTGATGGCCTGTGCGGGAGACGTTCCCACGCTCGAGACGTTGGCAGCGGCCGACATCCTGCGGCGAGAACTGCCCGAACTTCGGGTGCGACTGGTCAACGTCGTCGACCTGATGCGACTGCTGCCAGACTCCGAGCACCCGCACGGGCTCACCGATCATGAATTCGACGCGTTGTTCACGACGGATACACCGGTCATCTTCGCCTACCACGGCTACCCGTGGCTCATCCATCGGCTTACGTATCGCCGCACCGTGCACCACCACATCCATGTGCGGGGATTCAAGGAACGAGGCACCACCACAACGCCGTTCGACATGGTGATGCTCAACGATCTGGATCGCTTCCATCTAGTTATAGACGTCATCGACCGGGTGGACGGGTTAGCCGAGCGCGCAGCACTACTCCGTCAACGGATGGTGGACTCACGCCTGGCCGCCCTCCGCTATACGCGTGAGCACGGCGAGGACGATCCAGCGATCTCCGAATGGACGTGGTCGGCAACGTGATGTTCGAGACCAAATCTGTGGCCTAGGAAGCTGATTCGACTGTCCAGCGGTTCGTCGTACTAACGTCGCGGTGACGTATTGCGTGTAACGAGGAGCATGCCGCTTCGTTCGACCCGCCGGCAACGGACTCATCGGCAGAAACGCCCAAATATGTTGCAGTACAATGATTCTCACGCCACGGAAACTAGTAACGGTGCGTGTTCAACAGGTGCGAGTTGGCAGGGGAGCGGTTGGGCATACAGCGGGTGCCGCCGATTGGCCCACCTGCTGACTAGTTGCTGACCCGTTCGTTGTCGTCGAGTCGCAGGTGCCGCGTTTCGAGCCATATATGGATTCGTTCGGCGACACCAGCCCATCCGGGCTCAAGCATCATGTCATGACCCATGTGGGGAAAGATCTCTAAGTCGGCACCGTAAATCGCAGCGGTGCGACGAATTTGACGCTGGGACACGATGGCGTCGTCCGCGGCGCCCACTACCAGCATCGGGACACGGTCGACTTGTATGCTCTTGACCAGATCGAGGGCGAGCATGTCAAGGAACCCTCGGTAGCCCTCGTCTTGGAGTCGCTGCTGATACGCGTTGACCTGCTCATCGGGCATCGACGCGGAGAAGAACAGTTCTCGCACCAGTTCGGGGGTGGCAACCAGCGGAGCCAGCCTCAGCGAGGCGTTGGCTTTGACGAATGGCACAGGGTGGTGGCGTGCGATACGCAAAGTCGCCGGCAGTACGCCGGTAGGCGGAATGGATGCGACAAGAATGGCCCCGGCTGCGGTGTGGTGTTCCAAGTATTTCTGAACGATGAAGCCGCCCATCGAGTGTCCGATCAGAACCGGCTGAGTCGGTAGTTGCGCAACCGTGTCGGCGATATCGGCTACGTATTGCTGAAGTCCGGTCCAGCGCAGCCGCTCCTTGCCGGGGCTTGCGCCGTGCCCGCGAAGGCTCAGGGCGACGGCGCGATAACCCTTGTCGGCGAAGAAGTCCAGGAAGTGCTCATCCCAGCACCACGCTCCATGCCAGGCGCCGTGGACAAATAGAAGCGGTGCCGGATGCGCTTGACTGCTAGACCCCTTGTCGATCATCTCAAGCATGCGTCTGACTCCTTGTTGGGCACCCACCGAAGCCATCGGTGCCGTCCAGGGGGTTGGCGGCTTCGGTTGCGCTCCATGGTTCTGAGCCTTTCCCGCGGGGCCGGCTATGCGGTGGAGGTTGGGAAGAAACGACGCAACTTCCCGCTGACCGGGTGGCGGTCGACCTGTTCGACGCGATGCACGACGACATCCGCGTGATCGAGCCCGGCGCCGTCCAGCGCCCGGCGCAGGCGGCTGGTTAGATCGTCGACGTCGAATCCAGCGCTGGTGACGGCGAATACCTCGATACCGCTATCGGTCTGGTTCACCTGGTAATCGATGACATCGGGCGAGCCGACCATCACCGAGCGGATCACGATCGGGTGGACGTCGACAGCGTCGTAACGCAGCACGTCGTCGCTGCGCCCCCGCACGCGGGCCCGCAGATAGCCGTGGCCGGTGACGTCGGGCTGGCGGATAAACACATCGGTGAGCTCGTAACGGATCAGCGGCTGGGCCAGGTTGAACAGATTCGTGATGAGCGCCTTGGCTGACGGAACACCCGGCGGCACCGGGCGGTAGTTGGCATCGACGAACTCGACAATGCACATGTCGGTGTTGAAGACGAAGACGTCGTCATCGGGTGCAGCCTTACCCACGAGGCCCTCGGTGCAGGCGAAGGTGTCAAGCACGGGCGCCCCGAAGACATCGCTGATCATCGAGCGCATCTCGGGCAGCAGCGTCTCACTGCTGGGGCTCACCTGTGTCGGGGCGATTCGCAGGCGGCCTGTGCGCGCTTCGAGGGCCAGGCGCGCCAACATCGAGGCGTACCCGCCTAGCACGGGCGGTTGTAATGCGTTGAGACGGTCGACGATTTCGGCGATCGGCAGGGTGGCGGGCACCAGTTCGTAGCGGACGGGCCAGCCGTCGCTGGATGTGAGCGCCGCGCCGAATCCGGTGGCGTGCACAGCCGAGGGCGCGGCCACCAATGCGATGCACAGCGGGCCCGGCGGGGTCATGTCGGGCGGCGCAGGATCTTCTATCGGGGGGCGGGCGAGCGCGGTGATATACGAGGAGGCGGCGGCTTGGTCGAAGACGAATAACCCGCGCCTGCCCGAGCAGCCGCCGGACGCCAGCGCGATGTAGTCGTCCAGGATCGGTACGGGTTCGAAACCAGTGGCCATCAGCGCCGAGTCGACGTCACGCCGGCGAAGGCGGCGGTCGGTGAACACGTCGTCGAGCGCGTCCATCATGTCGGTCTTGGTCATCACCGGCAGCATTGACAGGTCGGTCGGATCGATGCCAGCGAGGTCGATTCGGGATAGGCGGCGCCGGTGGAACGGTGAGTCTTCGGCGGCGTGCGCCAGCAGCCGGTGCAGGCCAGCGCGCTGAGCCCGCTCGACCTGGACCGAATTCCACGCGCGGCGGCTCAGCTGCTCCGGCGCGGCGGCCAGGTATTCAGTCAGCACACCCCCGCGGAAGCGATCCCATGCGCGGCCGGTCATCGTCGTGGGTCTTCCGTGCCGCCGAGGCCAAGGGCGCGCGGAATCAGCTGGGCGACGTCGTGGTCGGGGATGGCGTGAGGATTGGCGGCGCGCTCCAGGGCGATGCCGGCGTATCCCGCCAGCAGGAACTCGGCCATCGAGCGGGCCGGTACCGGCGGCTTCCGCCCGACTCCGGCGAAGATCCGCTCGAACACCGATGCGAACCGTTCGACGGTGCGCGCATGCGTGTCGGCGTAGCGCCGATTGAGCTCGGGATCACGCATGGCCAGCGCGCGGAACTCGGTCAGCAGAAACGACCATCCCGTCTCTGCAGCGGTATCCAAGTGCGCCGCACGGATGAGTTCCTGCAGCGCCTCCTTGCCGGCGTGCTCCGTGGCGATCCGCTCTTGCTGGGCTGCGCGCCGCTCGATCCGGCGCTCCAGCAGAGCGAAAAACATGTCGGCCTTGCTGCCGAATTGTGAATACACCACGCCCCGGGAGAACCCGGCCTCCTCGGCGATGGCCTCAAGGCTGGCGCCGGCATACCCGCGATCAATGAAGGTCCGGCGCGCCGCCTCAAGCACCATCTCGCGGTTGCGTTCCACCTGCTCGGCCCGCCGTAGCCTGGTTGCCATCGGTCAATTAGATAACTAGTGCATCTGAATGTCAACAGTATTTGAGTGCTGGCTGCATCGGTTGCGCGTAGGCCGCTGTTTTCGCACTTCATCGCAGTTGTCCGACAGGTGCCACACCGCCGCAGCCTATTCCATGAGCTATGAAATATACTGTGGCGCAGAGCAACTCGGACCAGTTAGCAGGTAACTGTGCGTGTTAAAGAGGTGCGACTTACTGCGTGATGCGGAGCCTCGGCGACCAGAAATGCTGCTGTAGCGGCCCACCCGATCAGTCCCGGTTGAGCACTCCGCGGGGCGGCGCCAGCGGACCGGGAAGGATCGCTTCACGTCAGTCGGACGTGGATGGTCGAGGGAGCGGTTTCGAATAGCGCGTGCACGCACTGAGTGACGGACGAGTGAGGCCCCGGGCAGCCCAGGGATCGGGTCAGCAACTAGATCGCCGATTCGGGGTGGCGTGTTACGTGACACCGGCGATAATCCGGGAGTCGACAGTCTGCTGATGGACAGGTGAAGGAAGCGTATGAGCATCACTTTGGATTGGGACTGGGCAACCCGGACCGGCGGGAATCTGTCACCGCAGGAGTACCGGCACCTAGTTGTGATGTCCAGGGACGTTGTCCCGTTTTGTATCGGTGAGCCTGTGTGACAGGGAAGGCCTCCGGTTGTGAAGTGGAGCTGTCTAGGAACCGCTTCACCAACCAGGAGGCCTTCGTGTCCCACGCTAATGCTGCTTTGACCCCACGCGCCCGATTGAGGCTCGCCGAGCTCGTCGTCGACGGTGGTTGGACCTACGCCGCAGCGGCCAAGATGTTCATGGTGTCAGCGCGAACGGCCAAGAAGTGGGCCGACCGCTTCCGCACCGAAGGGACATCGGGCATGCTCGACCGCATCTCACGACCGCATGTCAGCCCCAACAAGACCAGCCCGCACGTCATGCGGCGAATAGTCGACGTGCGGTGGCGCAAACGGCTAGGCCCCGTGCAGATCGCAGGTCGGTTGGGTCCCATGATGGCCAGACTTACAGCTTTTTGGCTCTCGCTTTCCGTTCTCGCCGTGGGCGCATGCAGTTCACCCCAGCATCCTGGCGCTGAGCCGGGAAGCAGTTCGTCGGTAGTGCCCGGCGCCAACTCACTCAGCGCCCACTTGAAAATGGCCGATGGCCGGGACGTGGCCTCGGCCACCTTCGAATTCACCAATGGCTATGTCACGGTCACCGTAAAAACGGTGGCTGCAGGCATTCTGACACCCGGTTTTCACGACATGCACGTGCACGGGATCGGCAAGTGCGAGCCGAACTCGGTTGCTCCCACTGGTGGGCCGCCGGGAGACTTCCTATCTGCGGGCGGCCACTACCAGGCACCTGGCCACACCGGCAAACCCGAGAGCGGTGACTTGACTTCTCTCGAAGTGCGTTCGGACGGCTCGGGCTACCTCGTGACCACCACCGATGCGTTCACCAGGGACGAGCTGCTTGCAGGCAACAAGACGGCTTTAATGTTGCACGGCACCGACGACGGCGGCATGGCGGGCATGGGCGGCATGGGCGATATGGCAATGCCACCGCGGGTTGCCTGCGGTGTTATCGGCACCGGATAGCAGCGCTTCCCACGCCACGCGCCGACCAACGAGGCTGACCGCTAACTGCTATGTGCCAGTGCGCGATTGGCTGGACGGGTTTGTGCGGACATAACGGGAATTTTGGCCGGCCGCGAGCGGACTCTGATCGGCCACCAGAACCAACGACCCAGCAGCGCCGCGCGGGGACCTCGCTGGCCGACATGGCGTTGAACCTTTTCTGAGCGCTAACGTAGGTTCCTCGAACTCAGCGCCGAATCAAGTTACGGCGCAGCGTTTTCGGCACCTGATCGTTTGGTGCGACGCCCAGCCGACATCCAGATAGGGGAGAAGTGTCACTGTGACGAAACAGAGGCCAACCCGCCCCCCCTGTGCAGTGATGCGGCGATACGGCATCGGCCATAACGGCTTTGTCGGCAGCAGCGCGGATCGCAGGTGTTGCGGCTAGGTGGCTACGTTTCAGTCGCCGCGTTCAATCCACGTCTGCGGAGAAATAGTCAAGACCTGTGGATCGGCATGCCACGCGACGTGCTGACCACGTCCTGATCCGGCGGGCCGCTTTACGAGCTCGCCTTTCTCGAAGCGGGCGCTTGTACGCATGAGGGCGACGAGGTGTCGTGCGGTCAGGCACGCCACCGGGCCTGGGCGGCGGCGAGGAGTTCGAACGCCATTGCGACCCCCGCGAGGCCTCCCCTCGAGTCGCGCTCTGCGAGGCAAGTGCTTGTCGCTGATCGACGTCGTGCATATAGGTTGGGTGTGTCGGGGCTGGAGAGATCAGGTGGTCCGATGAACGACTCGGCGGACGTGGTCAGGGACGACTTGGCGTGGGTCGCTGCCGATTTCGCTTCTCTGCTTCGTTCCGCCCAGGCGGATGAGCTGGATGCCCCGAGTGTCGGAACCCGCTGGACCAACAGACAGTTGTTGTTCCACATGCTCCTGGGCCAGCGCATCACACGGATGGTCATTGTGGTTATGGGTGGCTTCTCCCGCCTCCCACCCGGAGCGTCTCGCGGCTGGAGCCGTGCCATGGCTGCGTTCACCCGCCCCTATAACGAGCTCAACTGGTTTGGTGGTGTCGTCGGCGGACGCATCAACAGTGTTGCGTCGATGCGGCGGCAGATGGACGGGGTCACGCGCACCATCTTGAACTGGTATGACCATGCCGATATGCAGGCCGTTCACCGCGGAATGACCGTCGCCTCGTCCTGGGACCCCTACTTCACACCGTGGATGGACCGCGGTGACCTGCTCCGGTGGGCGCCGCGGCACTATCGCCACCATCGCGGGCAGCTCTCGCTGGCATCGGTTCAGCCAGCTCCAGAGGCGCGCGGTGAGTGAGAGGGCGCACCGGGGCGGGCCCCGTCCGCGAACCGAGGGCTTGGCCGCGGGTCAGGCGGCGCGCGTCTATGACCGCATCGGGCGGCTTCAAGACACCCAGCGGGTCTTCGAGGCGCCAGCGTTGGCGCGGCTGACCGCCGATGGTCGACTCTCCGAAGCTCGCCATGTGGTCGAGGTCGGTTGCGGGACGGGAAGGTTCGCGCGTGACCTGCTCACGAACGTGTGGGGTCCAGACTGCCGCTACGTCGGGCTCGACGTGAGCCCGCGGATGTGCCGGATCGCAACCACAAGGCTGTCGAGGTGGTCTGCTCGGGCGCGAGTGATGCGCGTCGACGGTACCCTCCCGCTTTCCTTGCCCGCCGCCTGTGCTGATCGCGTCGTCGCGGCGTTCGTCGTGGATCTGCTGCCCACCGAGTACGCCCGGCAGCTGCTGGCCGACACGCACCGGGTTCTCGCGCCTGGGGGTCTGTTGTGCCTGGCGAGCCTGGTCCAGGGCACCACACGGGCCAGTCGCGCCTTCTCCTCGACATGGAGCATCGTCGCGCAACGCGCCCCCGCCCTGCTGGGCGGATGTCGTCCCGTGGTGCTGGCGGAACTGCTGGATCCCCAGTGTTGGGTGGTCCACACCGACACCACCGTGACCGCACGGGGCGTTCCCGCCGGCGTCCTGGTGGCGGAACGTCGAGATTAAGGGGGCACCATCGTTAGCCAGCCCGTGGTGTCCGCGTCGATCGAAATCGCCGCACCTGCATCCCGGATCTTCGACATTCTTGCCGATCCGCGGTGGCACGTCGAAATCGACGGTTCGCACATGCTCCGTCGCTGCCTTGACGGGCCTGACCGCTTGGGCCTCGGATCGGAGTTCGTCATGTCGATGCGTTTGTGGGGTTTTCCGTACCGGGTGCGCAACCGGGTCGTCGAGTTCGAGGAGAACCGCCTGATCGCGTGGCGTCACTTCGAACCGCAGCACTGGCGCTTCGAACTGCAGCCCACCCAATCCGGCACCCGAGTCACCGAAACCTTCGACTACAGCTATTGGCCCCTGGCCGGTCGCCTCCTCCTGGTTGCTCTGGGCTGGCCCCGAAGAAACAAACCCGCCATCACCAAAACACTCGCGCTACTCGCACGTACAGCCCAGACCAGCACAACCGAAGCAAACGGATAAGTTCGAGAGCAGGCTGGCCACCGTCCGGCCTCAGTCGTCGTCAAGACCTGCCGATCGGCGTGTCATGCGACTTGCTGGTCACCCCCGGATTCGGCGGGTCGTTCGACAAGTTTCCCGTTCTCGAAGCGGGCGCCGGCCCGGACGAGGGCGACCAGGTGTGGTGCGTTCACGGCACGCCAGCGAGCCTGGGCGGACTCGATGAGCTTGAACGCCATCGCGATTCCGGCGGCGCGGGAGCCTGGTCCCTTGGTGACCCGCTGGCGCAACCTCACGGTTGCAAAGGTCGACTCGATCGGGTTAGTAGTACGCAGGTGGATTCAATGCTCGGCGGGGTAGTCGTAAAACTCAAGGAGCACGTCCAGGTACTCGGTGATCTTCGCGACCGCCTTGGGCCACTTGGCGCCGTAGTCGGCCTCGAACGCTTTGACCGCGTTCAGTGCGTGGTCGCGGTCCTCAGCGTTGTAGATCTCGGCGAGCGCGGCTTTCGCGCCGGGATGCGCCGACTTCGGCAGGGCGGCAAGAACATTCGAGCTGACGTGGAACCAGCACCGCTGTTCTCGAGTGTTGGGGAACACCTCCCGCAAGGCCTTCCAGAAACCCAACGCACCGTCGCCGACCGCCAACACCGGAGCGGTCATCCCGCGGCGGCGGCACGACCGCAGCAGATCAGCCCATGACTGCGATGACTCGCGAAACCCATCGGCAAGAGCCACGAGTTCCTTACGGCCGTCGGCGCGCACCCCGATCATCACCAGCAGACACACCTTGTCCTGCTGCAAGCGGACCTTGAGATGGATCCCGTCGACCCACACATACACGTAGTCGATGTCCTTCAACGAGCGCTTGTTAAACGCCTCGGCGTCGTCTTGCCATTGCGCGGCCAGCCGGGTGATCGTCGCCGCGGACAGGCCCGCGGCCGACCCGAGGAACTGCTCCAAGGCCGGGCCGAAGTCGCTGGTGGACAAGCCATGCAGGTAAAGCAGCGGCAGCACCTCGGCCACCTGCGGGGACTTGCGAGCCCACGCCGGCAGGATCGCCGAAGAGAATCGGCGACGTTCCCCGGTCTCGACGTCGATGCGCTTGTCGTTGACCCGCGGCGCCCGCACCGGCACCGCACCCGCGGCGGTCAACACCTCGCGTTCGCCGTGATAGCCATTGCGTACCACCAGCCGATACCCGTCCTGGTCCACCTCACCGGCGGCGTCGATGTATGCGGCGACCTCGGCCCGCAATGCCGCCGCGAGCATTGCCCGTGCGCCGTCGCGCACGATCTCGTCGAGCAACGACCCACCCGCCGTGCCGTTCTCGTTGGACGCATCCGCGTCGTGGACTACCTTGAGCATGGGCGTACCTTCCCGAACCAGCGCGCCAACGCCGGCTCTTGATCAGACCTACTTGGACTTTCAGATCATCCTCGGGAAGGTGCGCCCCCTTCACGTCACCAGGCCGAGGGCCATCCACAGGTTCTGATCATTGCTCACGTCTGCGCGGCTTTCGTGTCAGCGGGATTGGTGAGGTGACCGGTTCATTGTGGCGAGCCGATGGGTGATCGGTCTGTAGACCACGGCGTAGCACTGCCAGGCAAACCGAAAACGGTTATCGTTTGCATCATGACGTGGTACCGGCGCCGACTTCGGATTACTGCAGCGATGGCTTTGACGCTGACCGGGGGTCTGGCTGCTTGCGGTTCGGACCAAAGCGGTCAATCGAGGTCGACGGCGAGCAGCAGCGCGGTGACAGCAGCACCTGGTTCCAGTGGCGCGCCGCCACCGTGCCCGGGTGCACCGGTCGATGTGGCGGTCAGTGTCGATCAGTGGGGCGACCTGGTCTCGCAGCTCGGCGGCGCGTGCGCGGTGGTGAAGACGGTATTGGTCAGTTCCTCGGTGGACCCGCACGATTACGAACCGTCACCACGCGACGCCGCGACGTTTTCCGGGGCGAGCGTGATCGTGGTCAATGGCGCGGGTTATGACCCCTGGGCGTTAAAGCTGGCCGCAATTTCTGCGCCCG
>JBAWAV010000371.1:0-4310 GCA_049589475.1 Mycobacterium sp. | reverse complement strand
AGGCCGACAACCGGTGGACCGATCCGGACTTGCACGAGTTACGGCAGGAGCTGCGGACGCAGCTGAAGCACGCGCGAGCGAATTCGATCCCGGAGCGAAACCGGCCCTGGCCGTATGCGTCCCGACGGCCGAGTTAAGTCGTAACCAACCGACCATGATTGCCACCGGCTCCAGACGTGCCTAGGCTCGGGCTACATGACACTCCCACCGCCGTCCGCAGACTCCGTCGCCGTCGTCACTGGCGCGTCCTCCGGCATCGGCGAACAATTCGCCCGTCAACTCGTGGCCCGCGGCTACCGCGTCGTCGTCACTGCCCGTCGAGAAGACCGGCTCCAACAGTTGTGTGCGGAGTTGGGCGGTGACAAGCACGCCGTCGCGGTGGGCACCGATCTCGCGATTCCGGAGGACCGTGACCGGCTGGCGGCCCGGATCGACGAATTGGGCGCTCACGTCGACGTTCTCGTCAACAATGCCGGCCTGGGCATCTACACCAAGTTCGGTGCCGAAGGTCGTGACAAGGAATTGCAGATGCTGCGCGTCGACGTCGAAGCGGTGGCCGACCTGACGCTGCGCTACCTGCCCGGCATGGTCGAACGCGGTCGCGGCGCGATCATCAATCTGTCGTCGGTGTCGGGATTCCAGCCGGCGCCCTACAACGCCGGCTACGCCGCCGCGAAAGCGTACGTGCTGTATTTGTCCGAGGCGGTGAACGCCGAAGTCGCCGACAGCGGCGTCACGGTTACGGCGGTGTGCCCCGGCCCGGTGCCCACGGAGTTCCAGGCCGCGAACGACGCCGACTACCTGGTCAACCGGATGCCGGGATTCGTCCAAGTTTCCGCCGAGCGGGTGGTCGCCGACGCGCTCGAGGCCGCCGATCACGGCCGCGCATCGGTGGTCCCGGGCGGACCGCAGGTCCGCTTGGCGTTGGGATCGACCCGGTTCGTCCCTACGCCTTTGGTCTTGCCGGTGTTGAAGCGAATGTTGAAGCGCTAGGCAGACTTTGGGGTCGGGATCGGCGTCAGCGGGTTGCCTTTCGGGATCGACGAACAGTTGTCCGGCGCTGGCACGCCGGCAAAGCGCTGCTTGATCCAGGCGATCGAGTCCAGCAACCAGATCGGGACGCTCCAAATGTGGCTCAGCGCGTCGTACTGCTCGTAGTGGACTTTTGTACCCCTTGCGCAGTAATCGCGGGCGAGCGTGCGCACGTCACCGGCGATCATCACCCCGTCGCCGGCGCCGATTCCCGCCTTGTCGCCCGGTGTGCCCTCGAGTGCGCCGTTGGCACCCTGGCCGATGAACATCGGGATCGTCGGCGTACCCGTGCCCATGATCAGTTTGTTGGCGCATTCGACAAAGAGCGGCAGGCTCTCGGGCGTCGGGTATTTGTGGCTGACCAGGTCCTGCCACTTCAAGCCGGGATACTGGCCGAGAACATTGACGATCGACGCGGACTGCATCTCGTGAAAGATCCTCGCGCCGTTGGGGCTCAGATACCTTGCCAACTCGGTCTCGATCTCGAACGCGCGGGCGATCCCGACCAGAGCCATCGCCATGACGCCCGCCCAGAACCCGGTGCCCTCGACGTAGTGCAGGTTGTGGGCCGGGTCCACCAGTACACCGCCGATCGCCGCGCCGATCATGCGCGCGTCGACGTCCGACGCGTACGTCGGGGCCAGCTCGGCGGCCCACCCGGTGGCAATCGCGCCGCCGGAGTACCCGAGCATCGCTACTCGCGAATTTTTAGGAATGCTCGACGAGTTGAATGCCGCGCGGATCGAGTCGAGGGTGTTCATCCCGTACTCGGGGCCGGCGGCGAAGTCTGCCCGCTGACCTTCGGTGTCGGGCACGATGACCGTGTATCCCTCGGCGACGAACGGGCCGAAGACCGCCGCCTCGACATTGGGGACGACGCCGCCGAGCCGCAACCCGCCCGAAATCGCGTACGACGGTTGGTCATTGCGGTTGAGCGAGTCATAAGCCGACTGGTATGAGATCACTTTCGTCTTGTCGAACTGGATCGGTGGCTTGATGATCGACGTGACGTTGACGGTCGGTTTGCCGGTCTGGCTGGTCGACCGATAGAGCAGCTGAGTCGTCTCGAGCAGCGTGGGGAAGCCGAAGAGGTGGTAGCGAAAGCTGCGCGTTTTCAGCACCGTTCCTGGCGCGATGCTGTCCAGGGGATCGCTGTAGGAGTAGAAGGGGTCGTCCTTCGGCTGCGCAGTGACCGTGGCGATGACGGGCAGGTCGCCGCGACCTGGTTGGGGTGGCGTGGTCATAGCTTCACATCATTGCGTCGCAATCGAGCACACAAAAGCTCGCAACGTCTCGCGACGGCCTGGTTAACTGCAATCATGACCAGAGAGCCCGGACTCGCACGACGTTTCTTCGATCGGTTCGAACCGGTGCACGGCGTGACGTACTTCGCGCCGGAGGTCCGCGAGGCGTTGGACGGACTCGGCTATAAGGGTTACTGGATGGGATATTTCGCGGCGCGGTCGGCGCCGCTCGGTACGGTGCCACCCGAGGTGGTGACGGCCATCTTCTACAACTTCGCGCCCGAGCGGGTGGCCAAGGCGCTGCCCGCGGCGTGGGCGATCGCCGGTCCCGACGAGGCGTTGCGCGTCCGCCTGGAGACCGCGGTCGCGGCGCTGCGCCGCTACGGCATCGACGCCGACGAAAATGTCACGACTGCAGGGGAATTGGCGGGTAAGGCGGCGCGCAGTGCTCCGCTGGGCGGGCGGCCCCTGTTCGCCGCGAATCGCTCGCTGCCCTGGCCGGACGAACCGCTTGCCGCGCTCTGGCAGGCCACGACGTTGTTGCGTGAGCATCGCGGCGACGTGCACACCGCGGTGCTGAGCGCCGCGGGTGTCACGGGTCGGGAATGCAACGTCTTGCACGCCGCGGCGGGTGGAATCCCGCGTGAGTACATCGCCCGCACCCGCGACTACGACGACGCGGCGTGGCACGAGCAGGAGCGGCGCCTTGCCGAGCGGGGTCTGCTCGACGGCGACGGGTCGATCACCGACGCCGGGCGCGCGCTCAAGGATGAGGTCGAGGCCCGCACTGATGCGCTTGCGTTGTCGGTGCTCGACGCGCTCAGCGACGACGAGGTGGAGACGCTGTTCCAGGCGCTCACGCCGGTCACTCGCGCGGTGGTCGAAGGCGGTGACGTGCCCGCGGTCACGCCGATGGCTCTGCGACGCAACGAATTAGACGACGGCAGCGCGCATCTGACGTCTTAGTCGTCGACCGAGCGCCCGAGATAGCACATGAACCGGGTGGTCGGCGTGGCGTTCTCGGGCACAGTCCGAGCCGGCCCGAATCCGCCCGGTCGGCGCAGCATGTCTTCCGGCAACGACTCCACCAACCCGCGGCAGAAAGTCAGCAGGTCGTCGGGCAATTCGACCAGCCGGCCCTGTGAGCGGTAGAGGTCCCAACCGTGCATCGCCAGGTCGGAAACGGGGAAGGTCAGCGCCCGCCGCAGCGGAACCTCGCCCTGCGGCGACGGCCGCATCGCATCAAGGTCCGCGCCGGGCAAGGCGGCCCGCACACGGGCAGCCAGCTCGCGAAGCCGCGCCACCGGGTCTTCGCATTTCCAGTCATCCGGCACGGAGGGCTTCTGCCAAATCTCGCCGCCCTCAACGAGTGCTGCGACCTTCGCTGCGCTGCCGGTGACGTGACCCACCACATCTCGGATACTCCAGCCGTCGAGATTGGACGGCTGATCCCAACTCTTCGATGGGATGTGCGTTACCGCGTCGAGCAGAAAATCCATCGCGTCGGTAGCCAGCGCGCCAACGTCGTTCACCGGTCCAGCGGCTTGTAGAACACGATCCCGTTGCCTTTGTTGTCGTAGACCACGGCGCGGCGTTCGTGCGCGTCGTCGTAGGGGCCTTTCACGATGCCGCCGCCGCTGTCCTCGACAGCCTTGGCCGCGGCGTCGACGTCGGCGGTCTTGATCCCGACGACGACCTGCCCGGGAATCGGATGGTCGACCGAGGTGGCCAGCGCCAGCGTGATCGGCCCGCCGTCCAGGGCGGCGAAGTGGGCGCCGTCGCGAAATTTCAGCGACATGCCCAGGGTCTCGCTGTAGAACCGGATCGACTCGTCCAGGTCATCGGTCGACAAGATGACCATCTTGACTTGCTGCTCGCTCACTTGTTCCTCCTGCGGCTTGGCGTCATCGCAACCGTAAGTCCGCTAGCGTCGATGAGGCAATGACAACTTCGAGTCGCCGGCGCGTGAGCGCGGCCGTTGCCTGGTCTTCGGCGGGGCTGGCCTATCTGACACTGGAAGGCATTGCGGCAGCG
>JBAWAV010000370.1:0-7572 GCA_049589475.1 Mycobacterium sp. | reverse complement strand
GAGTTTCAGCATGAGCTGGAAACTCACCCGCAAACTGATGCCGGTGCGATTCGAGGTCGACGAGCCGATCTGCATGATCGTCCCGCAGCGTCGAGCCGAGCTCGAAGAGTTCGCCCCTGAACTCAGGCTCATCGAGTCTGATGAAGATCTGCAGCGCAAGCACGAATTCTTTCTTTCCTCGCGTGACGCGGCAAAACAGATCGAGCAGTTAGAGAGGGTCGCCGCGGGACAGGCCGTGGAGTGGCAAGGCGACTACACGCGAGGCAAACACACCGACGGCGAGGCAGGGGCACCGGACCATCAGACTCGCCGTCATCTTCGTCCATTCGTCCAGCTGGAACATGAGGAACGGCAGTAGGACTGCCGGGTTAGGACGTCCGTCTAGCGCGCTCTGACGGGTCCGTGACCGGCCGGCACCCGTTCGCCGTCGAGGGGCGGCGCGGGCGGTGTGCCGTCACCGAAGGGACTGCCGCCCAGCGCCTCTCGACCATGCCGCGTCAGCCAGCCAGTCAGGTCTGGTCCCTTGGGCACGATCCGGGTCGGGTTGATGTCGTTGTGCACGATGTAGTAGTGCTGCTTGATCTGGACGAAGTCAACGGTGTCGCCAAAACCCGGTGTCTGGAACAGGTCTCGTGCATACGCCCATAACACCGGCATCTCCGACAGCTTGCTGCGATTGCACTTGAAGTGCCCGTGGTAGACCGGATCGAAGCGGGCCAACGTGGTGAACAGCCTGACGTCGGCTTCGGTGATCGTTTCGCCGACGAGGTAGCGCCGTGTTTCCAGTCGATCGCTGACCCAGTCCAGCGCGGCGAACAACCTGTCGTAGGCGGCGTCGTAGGCCTGCTGTGAGCCGGCAAATCCGCACCGATACACGCCGTTGTTGATCTCGGTGTAGACCCGCTTGTTGACGTCATCGATCTCGTCGCGCAGCGGTTCCGGGTACAGCTGCGGTGCGCCATCGCGGTGGTAAGACGTCCATTCGGTCGACAGGTCCAGCGTCATCTGGGCGAAATCGTTGGTGACGACAGCTCCAGTCGGCACGTCGACGATCGCGGGGACCGTAATGCCTTTCGGATAGTCGGGAAAGCGCTTGAAATACGCATCCTGCAGACGGGGAATCTGCAGCACCGGGTCGACGCCGCCGGGGTCGAGATCGAAGGTCCAGCTGCGCTTGTCGTGTGTCGGACCGCAAAACCCTATGGAGAGAACGCCTTCCAGACCGAGCAGCCGTCGGACGATGATCGCGCGGTTGGCCCACGGGCAGGCCCGCGCGACGATCAGGCGATATCTATCCGGCTGCACCGGATAGCCGTCGCGCCCGTCGGCGGTGATTCGCGTTTCGATGTATTGGGTGTCGCGGTTGAATTCGCCTGCCTTGGCGATGTAGGTAGACACAATTCCCAGGGTGCCCGACCGACCGACTGTGCCGCTAGTGCGGGAACGCGGGGGTTTCGACGTGCGCGATTCGGGAGATCCTGCTTGCGTGAATCAGCACAACGACGCCGACCCCGATCCAGAGCCCAAGGATGCCAGGAAGGCGTCCGAAGACCAGCGTCAGTTGCAGGATCAATTGGAGCAGCAAGACGACGACCCGAATGGCCCCGGTATGCAGCAAACCGACGGTGACATCGCAGGCGAAAGTACGCGTTAGGTCACGGTCGAATCAGTTCCACACCTTCGCAGCGACCACTGCGCGCCGCACGCCCCGCATTTCGCCGGACCGGCTCCGCGTCACTCTCGTCGTAACGCCGCGGCCTCGTGGCCGTTCTGCTCGCCCTCTTGCTCCACCATCACCGGCCGGTTGCCGCCGAGGCCGGGGATCAGCGAGTCGCCGTGGAAGCTGACGACCGTCTGCGCCAGACCCAGAATCAGCACCGAGTCGACGACGCTGAAGCCGACCCATAAGTCCGTGTAGAGCAGCACGCCCAGCGCTCCGCCGAGGACCCAGGCCAGCTGCAGCGCCGACTCCGAACGTCCGAACGCCGATGCGCGTGATTCCTCCGGCAGGTCGTCTTGCAGCGACGCGTCCAGCGCCGCCTTCGCGATCGCGCTCGAGCCCGACGTAACCAGGGTTGCGACGGCGGCCATCGTCAGGTTGCCGGCCACCGCCGCGGCCAGCGCGATGCCGGTGACCGCCACGGCACAGCGCACCACCAGGACCGACGGCCGGCCCAACCGCAGCCGGGCGCTGGCGAAGTTGCCGGCGAAGTTGCCGACGGCGGCGGCCGCGCCGATCAAACCCAGTATCCCCAGCTGCACCCAGCCGCTGGCCTGATGAGCTTTCGCGACGAACGCCGGATACAGGAACAAGAAGCCGACCATGACCTTGATCGTGCAGTTACCCCACAACGAGGTGATGATGTTGCGGCCCAACGGTTGTCGAAGCGCCCCGCTGGCTCGGCGGACCTCCTCGGTCCAACTCCGGCGCTGGTTGCCCTGGCGGTATCTCAGCGTGGCGGGAACTTCGCCGGCAGTCACTTCGACCCACCGCGGAATGTGCATGGACAACATGGCACCCGCCACGGTGACCGCGACAACGACGAACAGCGCGCCGGGCAATTGCAAGAGGTGGTCGCAGGCGTACTCGATTCCGCTGGCGACGCCGCCGCCGACGATGGTGCCGCCCAGCAGACCGAACATCGTCAACCGCGAGTTCACCCGGACCAGATCGATCGTCGGCGGCATCACCCGCGGTGTGACCGCGCTGCGCAGCACGCTGAACGATTTCGAGAACACCATCATCGCGAGAGCGCACGGATAGAGCACCCAGGATGGATAACCGCCGGTCGCGCCGTCGTAGTTGGCGATCAGCACGACCGCCAACACAGTGCGCAGCGCGAACGACGCGGCCAGTGCTACTCGACGACCGTGCTGCAACCGGTCCAAGGCCGGACCGATCAGTGGCGCGATCACCGCGAACGGAGCGATGGTGATCAGCAGATAGAGGGCGACCTTGTCCTTGCTCTCACCGGTGGCAGCGGCGAAGAACAGCGTGTTGGCCAGTGCGACGGCCATCGCAGCGTCGGTTGCGAAGTTGGCCACGACCGGCCAGGTCAACGCGGTCAGCCCGGACTGGTCGGCGCCGTCGGCGGTAGCGGCCCGCTGTACCAGCTCGTACATCCGCGAACCCATCTCGCGGCTGCGCTGGGCGGCGGCGCGGGTAACCGTCACCCGCTCACCGTCCGGGGCGGCGCGCGGCGGCTCAGTGCGGCGCCCGGGTTCGGTCCCACGGTTCAGCGGCGGCAGGTACCGGTTGGCGCTGGGCATTTGCGCGCGATCCGGTGGGCGATGGCGGTAATCCGCCTCGTCGGTTGGATAGTTGGCCATGCCCGGATGCTCGCCCGAGGGTCCGGTACGGCTGCGGCGGCCGGGAGCCGACGGTCGGCCCGCGTCCGGGTGATCACGGCGCCGTCCAGACATGTATCGATTGTCACCCACGCGGGCTGCGGGAGTGCGCAGGCGACCGGTGTGGCCGTGCGAGGCGGATGTGCGGCAGAATTGGAGGCCCATGGAAACAACGGACAACGTGACCGAGTCGACCGCAGCGACCACGCAGGAGTGGTCGCCTCAGTTGGCGACGGTCCTGATCGGTTCGGCCGAGCTGGCCCGCGCGGCCGTCGCCGAGTTCAGCGGCGAGGACACCGTGGGCGACTACCTCGGCGTGGGTTACGAGGACTCGACCAGCGCCACCCACCGTTTTCTGGCCCATCTGCCCGGCTATCAGGGCTGGCAGTGGGCGGTCGTCGTGGCCGGCTACCCCGGCACCGATCACGCAACGGTCAGCGAAGTGGTGCTGGTCCCAGGGCCGACGTCGCTGTTGGCGCCGGAATGGGTGCCGTGGGATCAGCGGGTCCGGCCGGGCGACCTGAGCCCGGGCGATCTGCTGTCGCCGTCGCTGGAGGACCCGCGGCTGGTGCCCGGTTTCATGGCCTCCGGTGACCCGCAGGTCGACGAAACGGCCGCCGAGATCGGGCTGGGACGCCGCCAGGTGATGAGTGCGTGGGGTCGCAGCGAGGCGGCGGAGCGCTGGCACGACAGCGACTACGGGCCGCGCGCGCAGATGGCGCAGTCCACCAAGCGGGTGTGCCGCGACTGCGGTTTCTTCCTGCCCCTTGCCGGTTCACTCGGAACGATGTTCGGAGTGTGCGGCAACGAGATGTCGGCCGACGGGCATGTGGTCGACTTCCAGTACGGCTGCGGCGCCCACTCCGATACCCCCGCGCCGGCAGGCAGCGGCTCGCCGATGTACGACCCCTACGACGACGGCGTGCTCGACGTCAGCGAGGAAAGCGCAGAGCCCAGCTAGCCGTTCTCGGCGGCGGCCTTGATCCTGGCCAGCGAGGCGTTCATGCCGTCGACCAGCTCGCGCTCGAAGCTCGCCGTTCCGCCGAACAGGGCGTTGACGGCCATGTCGGACACGGCCTTGACCCCGTTCTCGGCGTGCCGGCTCTCGATCACCCTGGTGCCTCCGGTGATCGGCTCGAGTTCGTAGCTCCAGATGGTGTTGTTCATGTTGACCCGGAAGGCCAGCTTCTGGTCCGGAATCATCTCGACGACCGTCGCCGTCGTGGGCCAGAACATCCGGTTGCGCCGGTTCAGGTTGAGAGTGCGGGTGCCCTGCCGGACCGGACCCAGTGGCCGCATCCACCGACACTGCGGACTCCACTGCGGCATCCGGCGGAAGTCGCTGATCAGCGCCCAGACGGCGGAGACGGGTGCATTGATGTCGACGTGAGCTTGCAACAGCGGCGCTGCCATTGACGCGTACCTCCTGGTCAGTCGGGGCTGCGCTGTGTCGTCAGCCCCGTTTGGGCGCCGCGCGCGCCCCGGCGGGCAGCTGCACGCTGCCAAAGGAAGATGCTGGTGCCCAGCACACCGACCGCGAGCCCGGCCAGTGTCATCGGTCGCCAGCTGGTCAGCGCCGGTACGGCGAACGCGGCCACGGCGGCGATGAGCCAGGCCAGCGCCCCGACGGCGATGACCGGCCACGGATCCAGCAGCACAGCGGGCAGCTGCGGCGGCTTGGTGCTCTTGTGAGGCTCGGCGGACATCGCAATCAAGATAGCCCGACGACGATGCCGGGCGCGTGCGGCCGGGGGAGGAGCGGGCCATCAGGACAGCCCGACGACGATGCCGGGCGCGTGCGGCCGGGGGAGGAGCGGGCCATCAAGACAGCCTGATCAGTCCGGACTCGGTGATTCGTTGCAGCCGTGTGGTCGTTCTGTCGTAGCGTTTCCGCTGTGATCGATGGCGATAGCCGATTGGCCAGCGACTTGTCGCTGGCGGTGATGCGGCTTGCCCGGCAGCTGCGGTTTCGCCGCCCGCAGTCGCCGGTGTCGTTGTCGCAGCTGTCCGCCCTGGCGACGTTGGCGAATTGCGGCCCGATGACCCCGGGTGCGCTGGCGATCAGAGAACGCGTCCGGCCGCCGTCGATGACACGGGTGATCGCCTCATTGGCCGATCTCGGTTTTGTGGACCGCGTCGCGCACCCCGACGACGGCAGGCAGGTCCTGGTGTCGGTGTCCGCAACCGGCGCCGAGTTACTGGAGGCCGAACGCCAGGCCAGCCAGGAGTGGCTCGCGCAACGGCTGGAGACGCTGCCAGTCGCCGACCGCGATACGCTGCGTGTCGCGGCCGACCTGATCTTGGCGTTGGTTGACGAAAGCCCTTGACCGCGAACCACTTTGATCGCTTCGACGGTGTGCACGTCTGCGATATCATTGATCCCGGCGATGCGCGGCTCGACAATTTTCGGGATCTGAACAGCATTGACCGGCGGCCTGACCTGCCCAGCGGCAAGGGCCTGGTGATCGCCGAGGGCGTATTGGTCGTGCAGCGGATGCTGGCCTCACCATTCGCGCCGCTGGCGTTTCTGGGCACCGACCGCAGACTGACCGAACTCGCAGCGGATTTGGCCGGCAATCCAGCGCCGTACTACCGGGTGTCGGCAGAGGTGATGGCGGCGGCCGTCGGCTTTCATCTCAACCGCGGAGTGCTCGCCGCGGCGCGGCGAATACCGGAGCGCAGCATCGAGCGGGTGGCCGACGGTGCCCGGACCATCGTCGTGCTCGAGGGGGTCAACGACCACGAGAACCTGGGTTCGATCTTCCGCAACGCCGCCGGTCTCGACGTCGACGCCGTCGTGTTCGGCAGCGGTTGCGCCGATCCGCTGTACCGCCGCGCGGTGCGCGTCTCGATGGGCCACGCCCTGCTGGTGCCGTATGCCCGGGCCGCGGAGTGGCCTGCTGATTTGAACACGTTGCGCCAGATGGGTTTTCGGCTGCTGGCGATGACGCCCGCGCCCGGCGCGACAACGCTGCCGGCGGCGATGACGTCGGTGCGCGGTGAGCGGGTCGCCATTCTGGTCGGTGCCGAAGGGCCGGGCCTGAGCCACGCCGCGCTGAAGGCGAGCGATCAGCGGGTACGTATCCCCATGTCTCGTGGCACCGACTCGCTGAACGTCGCCACGGCGGCGGCGCTGGCGTTCTACGAGCGGGCCAGAGCGGGTTAGGCTCGGCTGGTGACTGACGAATCCACGCCGTGGGCAACGGGTTTGACCGTTGCAGGATTCGTCGCCTCGGTCACCGCGGTCGCTGTCGTGGTGCTGAGTCTGGGGCTGATCCGGGTGCATCCGATGCTCGCCGTCGCGTTGAACCTCGTCGCGGCCGGCGGGCTGGCGCCGACGCTGTGGGGCTGGCGGCACACGCCGGTGCTGCGTTGGCTGGTGCTCGGCGCGGGAGTCGGTGTGGCGGGTGCGTGGTTTGCGCTGCTGGCGATGACCCTGCTGGGTTAGCGCTGCCCGCTGGAGCGCACGCCCAGCAGCACGTCTTCCCATGCCGGCACCGCCGGCTTGCCGCGGCGGGCGCGTGCCGTCGGTTCGGCTTTCGGTTCGGGCTCCGGAGTCTGCACGGGCTCTGGCGGCGCAGGTACCGGATCGTCGAAGTCGAGTTGGGCGACCACCGCGACGGGCCGCAGCGGACGGTCGAAGTTCGGGTCGATCAACTCACTGGCCGCATCGTCGACGGCGGTGACGGTGCCGCCGTGTGCGCCGGGGCAGAAACGGAAGTGCGCGATGTTGTCCGAGCGCCCGGCCTTCCAGCCCAGCTGAACGGTCCAGCGGCCGTCCTCGTTGCGCCAGGCGTCCCAGCTGCAGTTGTCGGGGTTGAGGCCGCGCGCCACCAGTGCGGACGTGACGGTCTCCAGCAGCGTCAGCACGGCCGGCCCGTCGGTGAGAACCGGATGTGCGGCGGTTGCCAGCTCGGCGGCTCGCGAGCGCTCCAACAGCACCGGGTGGGCGAACCGTTCCACCCGTGCGATGTCCACGCCGTTGGCCTCCGCAAGCTGCTCAACCGACGCACCGGACCGGATGCGGGCTTGAATCTCTTTGGGACTGAGCATGTTGGTGACCTCGATGTCGATATGAGTTTGAGCCACCCGGGCCCCGTCGCCGCGCAGCGCGGCACGCAACCGGTCGTCGACGCGGATCTTGAACTTGTCGGCGGGGTTGTCACCCTCGCAGATGATGTGTTTGCCGTCGAGATCGAGTCCGACGATCTTGAGTTCCCGCAT
>JBAWAV010000369.1:0-3459 GCA_049589475.1 Mycobacterium sp. | reverse complement strand
GCCCGTTACGGTTTGGACGCGATCATCATTCTCGACGCGGACAGCAACGAGCGTCTGGTCACCGAAGACCTCGACGATCTGCTCGCCAGACTGGAACCCGTCGCCAAATCACTGCATTGCGCCGACGAGCTGGCCGCGGTGGCCGACATCCCGCGACGGGGAGCGTCCTATCAGCGACAGCGGCGCGTCGCAGAGGAGCACGACGGTGATCTGCGGGCCGTCGTTGACGCCCTTGTCGCAGAGTTGGACATCTGATGGCGAGCGCAGCTGATTTCGGCACGATGGCGATGTTCCCTCTGCAATCGGCATTGCTGCCCGGCGAGGATCTGCCGTTGCAGATTTTCGAACCCCGCTACGCAGAGCTGGTGCGAGACTGCCTCCGCGACAACGATCCTCGCTTCGGCGTGGTGCTGATCTCGCAGGGCGGCGAGGTCGGCGGCGGTGACGTGCGCTGCGATGTCGGCACGGTTGCCAAGATCACCGAATGCGTCGACATCGCGGGCTCGGGTCGATTCATCCTGAGCTGCCGGACGGCCGAACGGATCAAGGTCTGCGAGTGGTTGCCGGACGATCCCTACCCGCGGGCGGTCGTGCAGGTGTGGATCGACGAGGCGGGCGAGCCGGTCAGCGCCGCTGGAATCGAAGCGCTCGAAGACCGGATCACCGGGTTGTTCGAGCGCATCGCCAACGCCCGGGATCTTCCGCTGCCGAGTCGGGGAGAGGTGCTCGGCGACGACATCGACCGCATCTTCGATCCCGGAGAACGACTGTACGCGTTGGCATCTCGCATCCCGATCGGGCCGGCCGATCGTTACGCCGTGCTGGCCGCGCCGAGCGCAGCCGAGCGGTTGACGGCGTTGAGCGAGGCAGTGGATTCGGTCGCCGCGGTGATCGAGTTTCAGCTCTCCGAGTAGCAGCGTCGAGCGGTGTTCAGCCGTCCTTCGATGAAGACGTTGCGCGGTGCGAGGTCCTTCACGGCGTGCTCCGGTGGACGGTCGTAGCGTTGCATCAGGTTCAACGTCTCGATCGCGGTGACAGCCCAGCCGCGTTCGGTCAGCCACCGCCGAAGATCGGTGCGTTCCTCCATGAACAACAGATCGTGGATATCGGGTGCGTTGTCTCCCTGCGCATCGCGCACGTATTGGCGACCTCGCTCGAGGTAGTCCGGGTCGAACGCGCTCGGGCTGAGGGCCTCGACGGCGATCCGGCTGCCGGTGGCGCTGAGCTTCGCGATCCGTTCGAACAACAGATCTTGGTCGGCCGCCGACAGGTAGGGCAATAGTCCCTCGGCCGACCATGTTGTCGGTGTCGACGGGTCGAAACCGGCCTCGCGCAACGCTGCTGGCCAATCGCCCCGTAGATCGATCGGTACCGCCTGATATCTGGCGTTGGGCCGTGCACCCCGCGCCGTCAGGGTGTCGGCCTTGAACGCGAGTACCTGCGGCTGGTCGATCTCGAAAACGGCGCTGCCGCTCACCCACGGCAGCCGCCAGGCCCGGGCGTCCAGTCCGGCGGCCAGGATCACCGTTTGGTCGATGCCGTTGGCGCCTGCGGCGATGAAATACTCGTCGAACCACTTGGTGCGCACCGCGGCGTAGTCCTTGATGATCGGCAGTCGCGTGGCGACAGCCGAGGAATCCCAGCCGCGCTTTATCGCGGCGTCGACGAAGATCTGCGCGTAGCGGTCGGTGAACAGTGGGCAGTCGCAAACGGATTCAGCGGCCCGTGCCATGGCCACACCGAGCGCCGTTGCGCCGACACTCTCGGTGATGTCCCAGCTGTCGTAGTCGGTCCGTGCCATGAATCTCGCTTCCCGCGACCATGCTCGTTACGGCGACCACGTTGTCGGAACAAAACCAGGCTAGTGAAATTCCAAACCGCCCGCTGACCGCGCGGGCTCATGGTGTACTTCGACGCGATGAGCAGCGATGTTGCAGTACACGTCGACGCGGGCGTCGCCGTGCTCACCCTCAATAGGCCCGAACAACTCAACGCCTACACCGCCGAGATGGGCGCTCTGCTGAGTCGGGCGTATCAGGATTGCGACGACGACGATGACGTGCGGGCCATCGTCGTCACCGGCGCGGGCCGGGCATTCTGTGCCGGCGCGGACTTCTCGGGCAGCGCATCGCCGTTCGACGCCCCCGGCGGCGACGGTGGTTTCTCCGCATCGCCGATCGACCCGGCCGCCTTCGAACTGCGCAAGCCGGTGATCGCTGCGGTCAACGGCCACGCTGTCGGGATCGGCTTGACCATCGCCCTGCAGGCCGACATGCGGATCGTTGCCGACGACGCCAGATACGGTGTGGTGCAAGTCCGTCGGGGGGTGATACCGGACTGCATGTCGCACTGGACGCTGGCGCAGATGACTAATCTGGGCGTGGCGGCCGAGGTACTGCTCACCGGACGCACCTTCACTGGGGCCGAGGCCGGGGCGTGGGGAATCGCCAATCGCGTGCTGCCCGCCGCGCAGGTCCTCGACCATGCGCTGGAGATCGCCCGCGACATCGCCGCCAACGTCGCGCCCATGTCGGCGGCATTGGCCAAACGGCTGCTGTGGGACAGCGCTATCAACGGCTACACGCCTCGACAGGTTGCGGAGCTGGAAACCCAACTGCACCATCGGGTGATGGGAACCGATGACGCCACCGAGGGGGTCGCCGCCTTCCTCGATCGGCGGCCCCCACGCTTCACCTCACGGCTGTCGGCAGAATGGACGCCGCTACCCAAACCGGAGGTGTGACCATGTTGCTCGATGTGCTTGCGGACGGCCTCGGATTCACCGAAGGCCCGGTGTGGCTGCCCGACAACAGGGTCGCACTGACGTCGATCAGCCACGGCTGCGTCTACATCGTCGACCCGGACGAAGGTTCCTTGGAACGCATCGACACCGGCGGCGGCCCAAACGGCCTGGCGTGCAGCACCGACGGGACGCTGTATGTCGCGCAGAACGGCGGAGTCTGGGGCGCAAGCGGTCCCGCGGAGCCCGGGGTGCAGGTGATCACGGGAACACAGGTCGACTATCTGGTCGAGGGGCTCGGTGCTCCCAATGATCTGACGTTCGGGCCGGACGGCCGGCTGTGGATCACCGACACCCGCTCGGAGTTCGACACCGGCACTCCCGGGGCAGGTCTACCCGGCCACGTCTATGCCACCGATGTCGCGTCCGGCGAAACTGACCGGGTCATCGACGACGGGCCGGTGTTCATCAATGGCTTGGGCTTCGACCGTGACGGGTCCAGGTTGCTGGTGACGGCGACGCTGTCGTCACAGTTGCTGTCTTACAACGTCTTTCAATCGGGTTATCAGGGACCCGGCTCGCCCGAGGTCGTGCACACCTTCGACGACGGCTGGCCCGACGGGATGGCGGTCAGCTCGGAAGGTCACTACTGGGTCGCGCTGACCGCAGCCGACCGCATCGACGTCGTCGACACCTGGGGCAGGCTCGTCGTCGAGATC
>JBAWAV010000368.1:0-11864 GCA_049589475.1 Mycobacterium sp. | reverse complement strand
CAGGTAGCGCGTCTTGTCGGCCTGCGTGGCCTCCCGCACCGCGGCGGCGCGTTCCGGTTCGTCGGCGAAACCCGGTGCCTTGGACCAGGACTGGCCGCGACGGCCGCCGTCAGCCGGAGCAGATTCGTGGTCGTGGTCGTGATCGCCGCGGAGCATCAGCATCGATCGGGCCAACCGGTCGACGTCGGGCGGTTCGTCGCGTGGCGTCACGTCGAGACCTGGGTCGGCTGCCCTTCCGATTCGGTCTGCTGCTTGAGGTTTTCCTCGACCTCGACGTGCCACTTCTCGTTGGCGATGGTGGTGTCCACCTCGATCTCGAAGCGGTCCGTCATGTCCGGCGTGACATCGGCAACATCGACGTAGAACTGCTGATACCAGCGTCGCATCTGATACACGGCGCCGTCTTCCTCGACCAGCAGCGGGTTGTCGATGCGGGTCTTGTGCTTCCAGATCTCGACGTCCTGGAGGAAGCCCTTGCTGACGCCGTCGGTGAAGACCGTGGCCAGCTTGTTGGTCATCTTCTCGTCCATGCCTTTGGGCTTCTCGACGATGACACCCCACTGCAGGACGAAAGAATCCTGGGTCACCGGATAGTGGCAGTTGATCAGTATCGACTCGGCCTTGAAGCCGCCGTACTGGTTGTGCAGCCAGTTGATCATGAACGACGGGCCGAAGTAGGACGCCTCCGAATCCAGGTGCGCCTCGCCGTAGGAGGTGCCTAGATCGTTGACGTCCGGCCGCCCGACGTTGTGCAGATACTGCGAGGCGATATGACCTTCGAAGACGTTCTTGAAATACGTCGGCAGCCCGAAGTGGATGTAGAAGAAGTGCGCCATGTCGGTGACGTTGTCGATGATCTCGCGGCAGTTGGAGCCCTCGATGAGCATCGAATTCCAGCGCCAGTCGGTCCACTCGTCGCTGCCGAACTCGGGAAGTTCGGGGATGCGCAATTCGGATGGCGGCGGGTTGCCTTCATGGTCGTGCCAGACGTAGAGCAGCCCACTGCGAACGTCGGTCGTCCAGGACCGGGTGCGGGCCAACCGCGGGGTGCGCTTCGCGTAAGGCACCAGCTTGCATTTGCCGTCCCCGCCCCAGCGCCAGTCGTGGAACGGGCAGGCGACCTCGTCGCCCTTGATGGTGCCCTGCGCCAGATTGCCGCCCATGTGCCGGCAGTAGCCGTCGAGCACATGCAGGTCACCGTGCGAGTCGGCGAATACGACGAGGTGGGTGCCGAACGCCTCGACCCCGTGCGGCTCGCCGTCCATGAAGTTCTTGACCGGGCCAAAGCAGTGCCAGCCACGGGCATACCGGTCAGGCAGGGTGCCGGCGTCGATCTCGCGAATACCGGCAGTCTCGGTCGCCATGACGCCTCCAATTTTTGGCTTCTAACTAGAACACGTTACAGTTTTGCCCCGGCGGAGCGCAACGAAGGGCACCTTTACTGCCGGGCAATCGCCTGGCTACCCGGCCTGCGGTATATCTGAACGATGCCGCTGTTTGCCTTCGAAGGCCGATCACCCAGGGTTGATCCGACCGCGTTCGTGGCCCCCACCGCCACCCTGATCGGCGACGTGACGGTCGAGGCCGGAGCGTCGGTGTGGTTCAACACCGTGCTGCGTGCCGACTACGGGCCGGTGATCGTGCGCGAAGGCGCCAATGTGCAGGACGGATCGGTGCTGCATTCGCCGCCCGGCATTCCCGTCGACATCGGTCCGGGTGCAACGGTCGCGCACATGTGCATCATTCACGGCGCGCACATCGGCGCCGACGCGCTGATCGCCAACCACGCCACCGTGTTGGACGGCGCGGTGATCGGCGCTCGGAGCCTTGTTGCCGCGGGTGCGCTGGTGACCGGCGGCACCAAGATCCCCGCGGAGGTTCTGGTGGTCGGAGCGCCGGCCACCGTGAAAGGCCCGATCGCGGGCACCAGTGCCGAGATGTGGGTGAAGGTCAACCCGAAGGCTTATCAGGATCTCGCGCAGCGCTATCTGACTGGGCTGGAACCGATTTAGAGTATCCGGGGGTTATCGCATCCAGTCCGGTGTCACTGGGAGTCCGTTGCGGTGGCGATATTCGGCGATGGCTTTGAGGTTTTTCATCTCGAGCAGATGGCCCGGGCCGAACATGTCCCAGAAGTCGCCGACCCAGACCGGACGTTCTGGCGGGCTGGCGTCCGGATAGGGGTTGTGGTCGTAGAAGGGGTGGTGGCAGTTGGTCCACAGCACCACCGAGCCCCGCTTGTCCAGGACGACTTGGGCGTCGATGACCCGCATCAGGTAGACCATCCACAGATGCTTGCCCTGATCCCAGGCGCAGTGGTAGTCCACCGTCCGCCCTTGCTTGCTGGCCACCGTGCGGGTGTAGATCTTGGTCTCCGAACCAAGTCGGTCATAGGCCTGCCATAGACCTGGTTCGTCGGTTTCGGTGAACCCCCGCAAGCTGTAGGTCCACTCTTCCAAGCAGCGGGTGTCGGACATGTAGGCGAACAGCTCATCCGGCGGGCAGTCGACATAGTCGTTGACGGTGCAGTACTGGCCGTATACCTGATCGTGCGGATAGACCGAGTGCATCATCTCCATGATGATCGGAGTGGCTTTCTCCCGCGGGCTGGTTTCGATCCGGGTTACCCCCTCGATCGGCTGGTTACTGCCGGTGTGGGCGGCGATATCTTCAAGCGCGGGCAGCGACATCGGTTCGGTCTCCTATGTGAGCGAACGACGGTGATTGAAAAGCGTCCCCTATCAAAAACGTTGCAAGCACATCGATTTCGCCGATAATGTGAATTCAACTATACACCGGTCACAACTCCGCGGACGCCGACTTTCTCGCGCGTATTTTCGCGCAGATTCATACGAAAATGGTCGAACCGTTTGGGGCCCGGCCTCGTTATAAGTCATACCTGCGCCTTTGCGACGCGATCCGCACGGGCGCGGCGGTCGGTCGCGCACCTGTCGCCGCGGCCGGCTGAATGCTGCGAATTCGCGGGAGTGTCATGATCGGACGACTCGTCAACGGCGATACACCAGTGCACGAGCTGACCATCGAACTTCGCGATGTCGTACGCGAATACCGCGTAGGCGGGCAGAACGTGCGCGCACTCGACGAGATCAGCCTGCGGTTCGGGGGTGGTCAATTCGTCTCGGTGGTCGGGCCGTCAGGGGCGGGCAAAAGCACGTTGCTGCACCTGCTCGGGGCGTTGGATTCCCCCGACTCCGGCTCGATTACCTTCGACGGCGAAGAGATCGGCCACCTCAGCGACGAGCAGCAGTCGGAGTTTCGCCATCATCGCGTGGGGTTCATTTTTCAGTTCTTCAACCTGCTGCCGACCTTGTCAGCGTGGGAAAACGTAGCCGTCCCCAAGCTGCTTGACGGTGTCCGGCTGGGCAGGGTCAAGTCGGATGCGGTCCGGTTGTTGGAGCGGGTCGGGCTCGGGAAGCGCACTCAGCATCGCCCGGCGGAACTGTCAGGTGGTCAAATGCAGAGGGTGGCGGTAGCGCGGGCGTTGATGATGGACCCCTCGTTGATCCTCGCGGATGAGCCGACGGGGAACCTGGACTCCTCGACGGGCGCTTCGATCTTGTCGCTGCTAGCCGAGGTTGCGCACGAGGATGGCGGCAATCGGCTGGTGGTGATGGTGACCCACAACTCGGATGCTGCCGCGACAACGGATCGGAAGATCACACTCCAGGATGGACGCGTCGGTTCCGACGAGCTGTCAGCGGTCGCGGGATGACACCGGGTTCGGCGATCGCGTCTACGGCGAGCCGGCTACGGGTCTTCAGCCTTCGTGAACTCGTGGTGCACCGCCGGCGCACGACCGCCTCGGTCGCTGTAATGGCAGTCTCTGCAATGTATCTCGTCGCAGTAATTGGAATCTTCGGATCGATCACCGGATCGGTGAACCGGCTGGCGGACGGGATCGCGGGTGTCGCCGCGCTCGAGGTGTCGGGCATTACCGACGCGGGATTTCCCGACACGATAGCCGCCGATGTCGCCGCCGTGCCCGGCGTCGCGACCGCGGCACCGATGATCCGGACTTCTACGTTGACGGCTTCGGGTCCGGTTCTGCTGTTCGGCGCGGACAAGAGCAGCGCTGCGTTGGGTGGCGCATTGAAAGACGCCGTCGCGCAACCATTGAAGACGTTGTCCGCCAACCCCAACGGCGTCCAGGTCGGACCCGGTGTCGGTCGCAGGAAAGGCGAGACATTCCGGCTGGGGTCGGTCTCGGTCGCCGTGACGGAAGTGCTCACCGGCAAGCAACTGGCCGACCTCAACGGCGGCCATTACGTGCTGGCTCCACTTACCCTGGCGCAGAACATAACCGGGCGAAAAGGTCAGCTCGATTCGATACTGGTCGCTCTCAGGCCCGGTGCCGATCTTGCCGCGGTGCGCGCCGCGGTGGTGACCGCCGTAAAGGGTCGGGCAATCGTTGCAGATCCGAGCATGCGAGCAGCGCGGGCCGGTGACGGCGTCAAGCTGATGAACTACATGGCGTTGATGGGTGCCGGGGTTGCGCTGATGGTTGGCGCGTTCCTGATTTACACCACGATGACGATGGCGATCACCCAACGCCGGCCGGTCATCTCGATGCTGCGCGCGATCGGCGGCCGACGCGCCACCATCGTTCGCGACCTGCTCGCCGAGGCTGCGATTCTGGGATCAATCGGCGGTGCGATCGGGTCAGGTATCGGAATCATTATGGGCCGCCTGGCTATTGGTCGATTGCCACCAGCGATAACTCAAGGCTTCGAAGCCCGGGTCGAGTACTGGCTACCTAGCTATGCGATACCGGTGGCGCTGGCGGCGACGGTAATCACGAGTGCGACAGCGTCGGCGATGGCTGCGCGACAGGTGTACAAGGTTTCACCGATCGAGGCCTTGGCACCGGTCGGGGTTTCAGCCGCCGATGTCGTGCCGGGATGGCTGCGGATGACAAGCGGGATCGCGGCGGTTGCCTTGTTCGCGGCATCGATTGCGGTGGTGGTCGCCCAGCGCGGCACCCTCGCCTTCGCCGCGATCTTTGCTTTGTTCACTGCTGAGATCGCGCTTGGCTTCGCGCTCACCGCGCTGATGGTCAAGGCGACCGCTGCGACGGCCCGGACGTTCGGAGCCGTTGGGCGACTCGCGGCGGCGACGATCGAGCGCGCGCCGCGGCGGGTGTGGGCCACGGTGATGACCGTGCTCATCGCCGTGGTGACCACCGTCGTGATCACCGGTACGAACGCCGACATGATCCGTTCGGCGCGCGCCATCTTCGCGCCCGTCGCCGGTGTCGACGTGTGGGTGAGTGCGGATCCTCCCGATAGCTACGCCGTCGATGCGCTGCCGCAGGATCTTGCCCGCAAGGCGGCCGGGGTGCCCGGCGTACGGCGGGTCACCGAGGGCGCATTCGGGTTCGCCGAGGTCGGTGGGACCCGCGTGATGCTCGATGGCTTTTCGGCCGGGACCGCAGATCCGCTCTACCGTGCGCTCGATGAACGGGTACGTAGCGAGGTGCTTGCCGGCCGAGGCGTGGTGCTGTCGCAGAACCTCGGCAAAACTCTGCACGTCCGGGTCGGTGACGACTTGCAGCTGCAGACGCCACACGGTCCGCGACGGACGGCTGTGCTCGCCCTTGTCCCGTTCTTCTCGACGGTCATCGGCACCGTCGGGATGGACCTCGATCGAATGCGGGCCTGGTTTGACCGTCCGGTGGCAACGGCACTCCAGATCACCGGGGCCGCAGGCGTCGATAGGAATCGATTGTTGACCGATATCCGGCGTGTGGTGCCTGCGCCGAACTACGTCTACGACGGTCGCGAGGCGCTGGCAGGTCTCGAGGCGCCGCTGCATCAGAGCATGTACATCGCTAACGCCGTATGGGTCATCGTCGTATTCGTCGCCGCGATAGCGCTTTTCAATACCCTGACGCTTTCGGTGCTCGAACGGCGCCGCGAGATCGGTGTCCTGCGGGCGATGGGAACCAGCCGGCGGTTCACCGTGCAGATGATTTTGGCCGAGGCCGCTGCGATCGGTGGCGTCGGTGGCGTGTGTGGTCTGCTCTTCGGCCTGACGGACCAGTGGCTCTACAGCCTCGTCAGCGAGGACATGATGAATTTCACCGTTGCGTTCCGGCCGAGTCCGATGGCGCTCGTGTTCACGGCGGGCGCGCTGGCGATCAGCCTGCTCGGCTCCCTGCCGCCGGCGCGACGTGCGGCGCGGCTCAGCATCATCGACGCGGTCGGCGTCGAATAAGGCGATCGGATCTCAGTTCAGCCATCCACCTCAGAGGCCGAAGAAGTCGTGTGCAACAAGAAGGTCCCACAGCCCTGCGAGGGGATCCGTGAAGGGAATCGTGAAACTACTGTCGAGGGCTGGGTTCATTGTGTCGACGAACGTGTTGACTGTCACGCCGGCCATTCCTATGCCCACGTCATCGGGCAGGGCCACCCCAAGTGTTGCCAAGTTATCCCCGGGGTCCATTCCAGACGTCAACACATCTGTGATGCCGAGAGACGGAATGTTCAGAATCATTCCCTCAAAATTTTCGCCAGGGTCGGCAGCTCCGATGTCCGTGACGCCAAAGAGGGCAAATAGTGGGTCGGTGGCGGAGATAAAGCCCGGGTCCGCTGCTGGCATGAACAATGTGGGGTCGAACGATGCGGGGTCGGCGATGGTGACGTCCGCACCGTCGGCTCGGGCGGAGGCGGCGGTTGCCAATGGGATGAGCCCGGCGGCCAGAAGAGCACCGGCGGCCGTGCCGAGAACGAGTGTCGTGCGTCGAGCACTCATTGGAGACTCCAATCGAGAGTGAGAGTGTGATCTAGCTCACTGTTAGTAAAGCCTGAGCGTATACCTGCAAAAAGCTGAGCGACACCCCCTCACCTGGCGCGATCCGCCGGATCAGAGACCGAGCGGAATGTTCAGTCATACCGGATACACGTGTCATTGATGAACAAGAGGTAGATAAGAGCTTCATGATCAATGAACAAGAAATAACGATTGCCTTACCAGTGGACCCGCGTTCATTCGAGAACGGTGGCGAATCCTTGCAGATGAGGAGTGCACGGGGGCGGCACCAGGGTGCGTCGAGTGTTACGTAATCCCGCGGTATCGAATCCGGCCGCGGCAATGGCGTCGACGGTTCGGCGGTTCGGCTCGCAACCGGAAGCCAGCCAGGACCACGGCCTGGCGATCAGGTCCTGGAACCGACCCATCAGCCCGTCCCCGCGGACGTGCTCGAGGACGACCAATCTGCCCCCAGGGGCCAGCACCCTTCGGATCTCGCCGAGGGTGGCGGCCACATCGTCGACCGAGCACAGAACAAGCCCGACATGCACCGAGTCGAAACTGTTGTCCGGGAACGGAATCGATTCGCCGATACCGTCGACGATATCGACGGCAATGTTGCGACGACGAGCCAGAGCCGACGCCATTCGACGCATCGCCGACTCCGGCTCCAGGGCAGCGACCGACATAACCGCGGGCGGAAGAAACATCAAGTCCGTTCCCGGACCCAGGCCCACCATCAGCAGTCGGCCGAACGCGTGCGACATTGCAGTCCGTCGGTAGCGGCGATAGAAGAGCCGGTCGAAAACTGGCATGCCGAGTCGATAGACGTACGGGAACAACGGATTACGGCGCGCCATGACCTACCTGCAAGCTACCTAGATCCATCCGGAACGGCGGGTACTCGTCGCGCATCAACGAGACGTAGGCCGCGACCCGATAACGCCATCGAACGATGCCCAGCAGAAGGTCGAACATGCCCTGGTTGATCGTGCCGACACACAACAACCACGCCGCGTTCATCACGCAGAGCAGTTGCAGAAACGGCTCCATCGACCAGCAGAGAAGTATCTGCGGCATTCCCAGTAGCCAGCGTCCCAACGGAGCAGCCCGGTTAACGGGGCTCTCCGGGTAATCCACTTCGAGGTCGGCCGGGTAGTCGGGTTGAGCAGCGAGCGTGAAGGGCGGGTACTTGTCCGTGCTGTTCATCGGGAAGCGATAGTTCATCAGTCGCCACGACCAGCGCAGGACTCCGACATTGAAGTCGAAGAGCGGGCGCGGATACCGTCCGGTGAACAAAATGGTGACACCAGCGGCGATCGTCACCAGCGGATACAGCAGATACAGGGCGATCAGGATGGGGTAGTGCGGCACCGCCAGCGCGCACCACTTGACCAGCCAGAGCCAGCGCGAAGGCACATCGATGTCGCTCCGCACTCGTACCGCATCGCTCGCGTCCATCCCGCAACTCCCCGGGCCGATCTGCAGCTCGGCCCAATCTAATTACGAGGGAGAGCCGTGTCGGGTTCAGATCTTGCGTGCGCTCGCCGTCGCTTGGTCGACTTCCCAGTACGCGCGTAGCGCCACAAGCTGTCCCCGGTCGTTCGCTTTGTAGGTGAACACGCCTTCAGCGGTGACCTGATGACCGGCCGCGGTGATCAGGATGTGGCCGACGTTGGCCTCTTCATTGCCGCACTGATAGGTGTCGCGGAATACGAATTCAATCTTGTCCGTCGGGGCGATGGCCTTGTCCCAGAACGCCGAGATCGCATCACGACCGCGGTGGCCCTTGCCCTCGGGATCGAAATGCGACGGCCCGATGGGATCTTCGACGATCGCGTCGTCGGCGAACACCGCCAGCCAGGCTTCTTTGTCCCTGGCTCCCACCGCTTCACGGGAGCGCTTGCCGGCCAGGTGCGCCAACGACTCGCTCATTCTTGCCACCCGGAGTGGATGTAGGTGTCGGCGAACCGCTTCAGCGAATCTTTCTTCTGCTCGATCGGCGCGTCGAAGCCCAGCCCGTCGAAAACCCAGGGGATCACGATGTTGTCGGTGACGCCGACGTCGGCGAGCTCCTTGTGGCCGTCCACGCCGAACTTGTCGATGCAGACCGCCTGGTATTCGAAAGGCACATCGGCACGGTCGTATTCGGCGAGCAAGGCCTTGAGCTTGCCGATGGTCTCGCCGAGCTGCTCGCAGGTCATCATCGCGCTGGTCCACCCGTCGCTGACCCGGGCGGCGCGCTTGAGCGCGACATCGGTGTGGCCGCCGACGTAGAACGGCACGGGCTTGCTCGGCGCCGGGCTCATCTGCAGCTTGTCGAAATCGTAGAAGTCGCCGTGGAATTCGACCATCCCGCCATCGAGCACGAGTTTGATGACCTCGATCATCTCGTCGACGCGCTTGCCGCGTTTTGCGTAGGGGACGCCGCACCACTCGAATTCTTCCGGCGCCCAGCCGATACCGACGCCGAAGCCGAACCGGTTGTTGGTCAGGTTCGCGACCGAGCCGACTTGGCGCGCGAGCAGCAGCGGATTGCGTGAGCCCAGCTTCATCACGTTGGTGTAGAAGAACAACGTGGACGTGACCGCGCCCATCGCACCCGCGGCGATCAGCGGATCGACCCAGGGTGTGTCCTCGTTCCACATCCGTGAGCCATCGGGCGTGTACGGGTAATCGGCCGCGGCCTTCTCCATGTAGAACAGCGAGTCCGGCAACGCGATCGCGTCGAACCCCACCTCTTCGGCCGTCTTGGCGATGTCGACCAGCTGATCGATCGGCCCCATCGCGATGCTGCAGGTGTACTTCACGGTTTGTCAGCTCCTACAACCCACATCGAGTAGTACTGCGAACCCCCGCCGTAGGCGTGGCCGAGTGCTTTGCGCGCGCCCTGAACCTGGTGGTCGCCAGCCTTGCCCATCACCTGAATCGCCGCCTCGGCGAACCGGATCAGACCGGACGCGCCGATCGGGTTCGATGACAGCACACCGCCGGACATGTTGAGCGGGATTCGGCCCCCGATCTTGGTTTCGCCCGCTTCGGTGAGCTTCCAGCCCTCGCCCTCGGCCGCAAACCCGAGGTTCTCCAGCCACATCGGCTCGAACCAGGAGAACGGCACATACACCTCGGCGCAGTCGATCTCGTCGATCGGGCTGGTGATGCCCGCCGCTTTCCACAGCGCCTTGGCGGCATCACGGCCGGCCTGCGGGTTGACCTGGTCGCGACCGGAGTACGCCAGCGGTTCGGTGCGCAGCGCGGTGGCGTGGATCCATGCCACCGGATGGCCTTCGGCGACACGCTTGTCGGCGACATCCTCGCTGCCGATCACCACCGCACACGCGCCATCGGACGACGGGCAGGTCTCGTCGAAACGGATGGGGTCCCAAAGCATCTGCGACGCCATCACTTTCTCCAACGTGATGTCGGGCTGATGCAGATGCGCCAGCGGGTTCTTGGCCCCGTTCAGCCGGTCCTTGACCGCGACCATGGCGCCGATGTGTGTCGGCGCGCCCGACCGCCGGATGTAGGCCCGCACGTGCGGCGCGAAATAGCCACCCGCCCCGGCACCCACCGGCTTGGTGAACGGCACCGGAATGCTCAACCCCCACATGGCATTCGACTCGGACTGCTTCTCCCACGCCATCGCCAGCACACGCTGGTATTTGCCCGATTTCACCAGGCTGGCGGCCACCACGCCGGTCGAGCCGCCCACCGACCCGGCGGTGTGCACCCGGATCAGCGGCTTGTTGGTCGCGCCGACGGCATCCGCCATGAACAGCTCGGGCATCATGACGCCCTCGAAGAAGTCCGGCGCCTTGCCGACAACGACTGCGTCGATGTCGTGCATGGTCAGCCCGGAATCGGCCAACGCCTTGTCGATGGCCTCCCGAACCAGGCCGTTCATCGAGACGTCCTGGCGCTTGGCGACATACTTCGTCTGGCCGGTGCCGAGCACGGCAGCGAGCTGGGGCGCCATGATTATTTCCCTTCCAGCACGGCGACGAGATTCTGTTGCAACACCGGGCCGCTGGTCGCGTGCGCGAGCACCCGGCCGGCGGATCGAGAGAAAATGTGTTGTGCCGCAAAGCCGATGCGCTCGAGGCCTGCGGAGAACATCGGGTTGGCCGCCAGTGCGCCGCCTGACGGGTTGACCTTCGTCGACGACGGCAGGCCGATCGCCTCGGTCAGGATGAGCTGCTGATGGGTGAATGGCGCGTAGATCTCGGCTATCTCGATAGAGCCGGCGTCGCCGCCCGTCGCGGCTTTCGCTGATGCCCCTGTCGACGGTGACGTGGTCAGCTCCCGGGCGCCGAGGACCGGGGTTTCGATGCGGTGCTCGATCCCGGTGATCCACGCGGGGTTCTCGCGAAGCTCGCGGGCCCTGTCGCCGACAGCCAGCACGATCGCCGACGCGCCGTCGGTGATCGGCGCAATGTCATGGCGGCGAAGGGGATCGGCGAAGTAGGGCCGCGACAACAGCTCGTCGATGCTCTTCGCCGGCTTTTCCGCGTCCGTGCGGCCGGCAGCCGCGAATGAGTCCAGCGCCACTTGCGCCATCTGCTCGGCCGTCCACTTGCCCGCGTCCAGGCCGAAGCGGGCTTGCAGACCCGCCATCGACACCGAGTCCGGCCACAGCGGCGCGACCGTGTACGGGTCGGTCTGCATCGCCAGCACCCGGCGCAGGGTGCCTGCTGAAGACTTGCCGAACCCGTAGACCAGCGCGGTGTCCACCTCGCCGGTCAGCAGCTTGATGTAGGCCTCATAGAGCGCCCATGCCGCGTCCATCTCGACATGTGACTCGTTGATCGGCGGCACCGCCCCGATCGAGTCGATCGCGGAGATGAACGAGAATGCCCGGCCGGCAAGGTAATCCGATGATCCAGAGCACCAGAAGCCGATATCGGTCTGCTCCAGGCCGAGCTCGTCGTACAGCGCGTGAAAACACGGCATCAGCATTTCGACGCCGTTAGTGGTGCCGTCGGTGCGGCGCACATGCGGCGCATGGGCGAATCCGACGACAGCTACATCGCGATCGGTCACGTCACTCCCTTTACAGGTGATGCTTGTAGGTGTCGTAGTCGGCGTCGGGTTCGCCG
>JBAWAV010000367.1:0-10078 GCA_049589475.1 Mycobacterium sp. | reverse complement strand
CCTGACCGATCGCCTCGGCGAAAACCTCGGATGACAACGCCCCGGTCTCGTCGGGCAACGTCGGCAGCGTCGGGTAATCCTCGACGGCCATCGTCGGCAGCGAGAACTTCGCGTTTCCGCACGCGATGGAGACCCTCGTTCCCTCGACGTGCACGTCGACGGGCTTGTTCGGTAACGCCCGGGTGATGTCGGACAACAATCGACCTGACACCAAAGCTGTTCCGGGAGAGGCGATTTCCGCTGCCAACCGAACTTCGGCGGAGACTTCGTAGTCGAACCCCGAGATCGTCAGACCGTCGTCCGACCCGGTCAGCAGCACGCCGGCCAGTACCGGCACCGTGGGCCTGGCCGGCAGCGTCCGCGCCACCCACGCCACCGCCTCGGCGAAGTCGTCTCGCACCAAGCGAAACTTCAAGTCGGTCAAGCCGACTGTGGTCGTCGCCACGTCCATTGCGTCCCTTCATCACCCCGAACAGCAAGACCAACGTCAGCGGCTTCACCCCGTGAGGTGCGGTGTTCCCGCCGATGGACGCCCGTGCCGGTAATCCGTTCCGACGACCTAAACGGAAGTCGAACCACAACGGTAGAGCGTCGGACGCCATCTTGAAAGCTAATCGGAATCAGTGACACTCGGGTCGTGCCGGCGCTACGACGAGGGTGTGGAACGCCCTCTCCCCAGGTGCCTTTTCTGAAGAAGAAACTATGTAGAGATTTCAATAACAGTATTAGGGCCTGTGCACATTGGGGACGGCAGGATGTCTGTGCTGCTGGAGAGGCTGACCCGGGTGTGGATGACGGCACGGCGGCTTGTGTGGTTCGTGTGCAGCGGGTGGGGATCGGTGGCGGTTGTGCACGTAGCGCGGTGGTGGCCGGAGAAATGTCAGCAGTTTGCGCACAGCCGTATCCACAGCCGATCGTGTGACACGTGTGATGAGAAGGGGCAGAAGTTTTTTGGAAATTTGTGCGGCGATCAGCGCTTGGAGCGCTGCCGGATGCGAGTCGTGAGCTCTTTGACGTGATCGAAGACCTCACGGCGCTCTGCCATCTCGGAGAGGATCTTCTTCTGCGCGTACATCACGGTGGTGTGGTCCCTGCCGAATGCCTGGCCGATCTTGGGCAATGACAGGTCGGTGAGCTCGCGGCACAGATACATGGCGATCTGGCGCGACTGAGCCAGAGCCCGGGTCTTGCCGGGGCCGCGTAATTCCTCGACCGTGGTGTCGAAGTACTCCGCGGTGGCGGCCATGATCGTGGCGGCGCTGATCTGCATGGTGCTGGCGTCGGCGATCAGATCGCGCAACACGATTTCGGCCAGGGCCTTATCGATCGGTGCCTTGTTCAGCGAGGCGAAAGCGGTGACGCGGATCAGCGCGCCTTCCAGTTCGCGGATGTTGCGCTCGATGCTGCTGGCGATGAGCTCGAGGACATCGTCGGGAACGTTGAGGCGCTCCATCTGTGCTTTCTTGCGCAGGATGGCGATTCGCGTCTCGAGCTCCGGCGGCTGAACGTCGGTGATCAGTCCCCACTCGAACCTGGTACGCAACCGGTCTTCGAGAGTGGCCAGCTGTTTGGGCGGCCGGTCGGAGGAGATGACGATCTGCTTGTTCGCGTTGTGCAGCGTATTGAAGGTGTGGAAGAACTCTTCCTGGATACCTTCTTTGCCTTCGATGAACTGGATGTCATCGACCAGCAGCACATCGACGTCGCGGTAGCTGCGCTTGAACGCCACCTTGCGGTCGTCGCGAAGAGAGTTGATGAAGTCGTTGGTGAACTCTTCGGTGGAGACGTACTTGACCCGCATGCCCGGGAACAGCCGCTGCGCGTAGTTGCCGGCCGCATGCAGTAGGTGGGTCTTGCCGAGGCCGGATTCGCCCCAGATGAAAAGGGGGTTGTAAGCCCGGGCCGGGGCTTCGGCGATCGCCAGGGCCGCGGCGTGGGCGAACCGGTTCGACGCGCCGATGACGAAGGTGTCGAACGTGTAGCGCCGGTTAAGGCTCAGGCCGGCCGCTGCATCGGCGGCGGTACCTTGCGGCCGTTCGCTGAAATACGTCGGCCAGTTCTGGTGGGCGCTCGCCAGGGCTTCACTGTCGTCATCGACCTCGTCGAAGTCGGCGAGCTGTTCATCCAAGGCGACCGTAGTGTCTTCGGATTCGTCGGCGACCATCGCCGAGATGCGCACACCGAGTTCGATCTGTTGACCGAGTCTGCGGCTCAGCGCTTCGGTGATCTGCGTGCGCAGGTGACGTTCGATCTCGTTCTGGACGAAGCTGCTCGGTACGGACAGCAGAGCAAAACCTTCGACGATCTGTAGCGGCTGCACGAGGTTGAGCCATGCTCGTTGCTGAGGCGTCAGGGGTGCGGTGTACTGCTCACCGTTGGGGGACGGGCCGTCTGGGGTGATTTCGCCGTTGAGTTCGGAGACGACCGCATTCCAGACCGTCGCGAAGCTTGACGCGAAGTTTGATCCGGGGTCCTCGGTCACGGACGGGTCCCCCTGCTATGGCTTCGACGTGCAATCGTTGGTAGCGACGACGAACTGTCCACATGGTTATCCACACGTGTGGACAGGACAGCCACCACCGCGCCGCAGGTTGCCCCCGACGGCACGCGGGACCGGTTCGCGAGACAGCCAACAAGAGTCAGTTGGTCAGGAACTGGTCTGCCATCCTCGCTTCGTTGTCGAGCGCCGCTCCAGTCTGGAATGGCACTGCCCGAAATTAACAGCTTTCCTGGCTCACGCCAACCGTTCTGCAACATTGGGAAGGCAATTCCGAAGATTGCTCGGCGGACCGGTTGCGGGTGTGACATCAGTTAAGGATCGGCGCCCGGCCGGGGGTCACGCAAGCCAGGTTTGACCGGGCGAACAGCGGTCAGTACCCTCGTACAGTCGCCCGAAAGTCGGCGATACGGCTGCGATCCGAGCTCTACGCCCGGGGGCCGCGCCGGTTACCACCGAGACACAAAGCCTAACGGGGCTACGTGAGGGCAATCGTGACCAGACCGGCGCGGGGACCGGGTGGCGCACGATGCCAGATGTAATGAGGAGAGAGTCGTGGCAAAGGGCAAGCGGACCTTCCAGCCGAACAACCGGCGTCGAGCCCGCGTGCACGGCTTCCGGCTGCGGATGCGCACCCGGGCCGGCCGGGCAATCGTGTCGGACCGGCGTCGTAAGGGACGTCGCTCGCTGACTGCCTGATTTTCAAATCCGGTGTGACAGCGGTGCTTTCCGCGCGGAACCGTATGACGCGGTCGACCGATTTCGATGTCACGGTGAAGCACGGGACTCGCGCCGTGCAGCCGGACATGGTGATCTACGTACACCGCGGCGATGACGCGACGGTAGATGCACCCAAAGTGGGCTTGATCGTGTCCCGATCGGTCGGATCGGCAGTGCAGCGTCATCGGGTGGCCCGGCGACTGCGGCACGCGGCCCGCGATGTCCTCGACGGCCTGGGCCAGTCCGAGCGTCTGGTGATCCGCGCACTGCCCAGTAGCCGCGATGTCGGGACTGGTCGGTTCGCTGAAGAATTGCGCGCCGGCCTTCGCCGCGTCCAGAAGTCAGGGTTCAAGCGGTGAGGCGCGGATTGCGCTCTATCGAGACCGCGGTGGTGCGCGCGCTGGTCTATCTCATTCAGCTCTACCGGCACATGATCTCGCCACTGCGACTGCCGACGTGCCGATTCACCCCGACCTGTAGTCAGTATGCGGTGGATGCGCTGGCCGAGTACGGATTGCTGCGGGGCAGTTGGCTGGCCGCCGTTCGGCTGGCGAAGTGTGGTCCATGGCATCGGGGAGGATGGGATCCGGTACCGGAGCGCCGGGGAGCCGGGATCCAAGTCTGGGACACCCCAGGGACGCTAGGGGAGAGTGATTCTGTTGTCTTTTGATCCGTTCAGCCTGGACTACTTCTATTATCCGGTCTCGGCAATCATGTGGGTTTGGTACAAGGCGTTCGCCGCGCTGCTGGGTCCGACGAGCTTCTTGGCGTGGACGCTGTCGGTGATGTTCCTGGTATTCAGTCTCCGGGCGATTCTGTACAGCCCGTTCGTCCGCCAGATCCGTACCACCCGCCAGATGCAGGAGCTGCAGCCCCAGATCAAGGCGCTGCAGAAGAAGTACGGCAAGGATCGTCAGCGGCTGGCGCTGGAGATGCAGAAGCTGCAGCGCGAACACGGGTTCAATCCGGTCCTCGGCTGCCTGCCGATGCTCGCGCAGATCCCGGTGTTCCTGGGTCTTTATCACGTGCTGCGGTGCTTCAACCGGACGAGCACCGGCATCGGGCAGCTGGGTCTGTCGCCGGAGCGGAACCGCGAGTTGGGCAACTATGTCTTTTCGTCCACCGACGTCGCGCACTTTTTGGACGCCAACCTGTTCGGTGCTCCGTTGGGCGCGACCATGGTGCAGCGGGGCGCGAGCCTCGAGGCGTTCACTCACTTCAGCCGGCTGTCCGTTGTGGCGGTCGGCGTGCCGGTCATGATCCTGGCCGGCGTCGCCACCTACTTCAACAGCCGGGCGTCAGTGGCCCGTCAGAGTCCGGAGGCCGCGGCGAACCCGCAGACCGCGATGATGAACAAGCTGTCGCTGTACGTGTTCCCACTGGGGGTCGTGGTCGGAGGACCGTTCCTGCCGCTGGCGATCATCTTCTATTGGTTCTCGAACAACATCTGGACCTTCGGTCAGCAGCACTACGTGTTCGGCATGCTCGAGAAAGAAGAAGAAGAAAAGAAGCGCGAGGCCATCGAACGCCGAGCGGCCAACGCGCCCGCGCCCGGCGCCAAACCGAAACGATCCGCGAACAACGCGAACGGTTCGCCGGCGATCGAAAGCACCGAACCGGTGGCGGACAGCGGCTCGGGCAACCGCGCCCCGCGCCCGGGCGCCAAGCCGAAGAAGCGCGGGCGCTGACCGGTCCGGACGGGGAGCCGGACAACAGACTTAGCCGGGCGAGCGCCCGGACGACGGGAAGGGAAAGACAGGTATGACGGACGTCGACACCAACGGACACGACGCACTCGAGGCGATGGCCGAGGAGGCACCGGCGGACGCCGCCGACAGCACGGCTGCGGAGAACGGTGAGCCCGAGGGCGACCTCGAAGAGCGGTTGGTCGCCGAGGGAGAAATCGCGGGCGACTACTTGGAGGAACTGCTCGACCTACTCGACTTCGACGGCGACATCGACCTCGACGTCGAGGGCAGCCGCGCGATTGTCAGCATCGACGGCAGCGACGACCTCGCCAAGTTGGTGGGTCGTAAGGGCGAGGTGCTCGACGCGCTGCAGGAGCTCACCCGGCTCGCGGTCCACCAGAAGACCGGCGTGCGCAGCCGGTTGATGCTCGACATCGCCGGCTGGCGCCGGCGTCGCCGCGATGAGCTGGCAGCGCTGGGCGACAAGGTTGCCCACCGGGTGCTGGAAAGCGGCGAGCGTGAAGAGCTCTCGCCGATGACCCCGTTCGAGCGCAAGATCGTTCACGACGCCGTCGCGGCGGTGAATGGTGTGCACAGCGAGAGCGAGGGCGTGGAGCCGTCGCGCCGTGTCGTCGTACTGGTCGACTGACGGAGTTACACCGGTGTAGTTCCGGCCGGTGCACCAGCGGGCACGAACGGGAGGAATGTTTCACGTGAAACATGTCGATTCCCGCGACCGCCCGGCATCAGATCTACCCCCGCCGCCGGAGGCGGCGACGGCCATCTTCGGGGCACGTCTGAGCTCCGCTCGGCGCTACGCGGAACTGCTCGCGGACGTCGGCGTCGAGTGGGGACTCGTCGGGCCTCGAGAAGTCGGCCGCATCTGGGATCGCCATCTGCTGAATTGCGGCGCAGTCGCCGAAATCGTCGAATCGGGGGAGCGCGTCGCCGACATCGGTAGCGGCGCCGGACTGCCCGGAATTCCGTTGGCGATAGCGCAGCCGGGGCTCCGCGTGATCCTGGTCGAATCGCTGTTGCGCCGGGCGGAGTTTCTCACCATGGTCGTCGCCGACCTCGGGCTAGATGTCGAGGTGGTACGGGGACGGGCAGAAGACGCGGCGGTCCGCGAGGCGGCCGGTGCATGCGACGCGGTGACATCGCGAGCGGTGGCCTCGCTCGACAAACTGGCGAAGTGGTCGCTGCCGTTGCTCCGGCCCGGAGGTCGGATGCTGGCGATCAAGGGGGAGCGTGCGAGCGACGAGCTGCGCGAGCACCGGCGTGTGCTGGACCGGTTGGGCGCCGCGGATGCCAGGGTGGTGGAATGTGGCGTGAGCTATCTATCCCCACCGACGACGGTGGTGGTGGCGCGGCGCAGGGAATCGACCCGAGGCTCGTCGCGGAGACGGTCGAACAGGGAGAGCCTATGAGTGCGCCACACGACCCGCTCGGCCCTCAGGCCGGGGACCATGTTTCACGTGAAACATCGGATCTCGACACCCCGATAGGAGCCGCTGCGGAGCGCGCGATGCAAGTCTTGTCGAAGAGCTACCAGCCACTGACCCGTCCGCACAAGCGCCGGCTGTTCACCATCGCCAACCAGAAGGGCGGGGTGGGCAAGACCACCACGGCGGTGAACTTGGCGGCGGCGCTGGCCGTCCAAGGACTCAAGACGCTCGTCATCGACCTCGATCCGCAAGGCAATGCGAGCACCGCGCTGGGCATCACCGAACGCCACCCCGGGACGCCGTCGTCCTACGAAGTCCTTATCGGCGAAATCTCGCTGAAGGAAGCGATGCGGCAGAGCCCGCACAGCGAGCGACTGTTCTGCGTGCCGTCGACCATCGACCTGGCCGGCGCGGAGATCGAGTTGGTGAGCATGGTGGCGCGGGAGAATCGGTTGCGCACGGCGCTCGCCGAACTCGACAGCCTCGAACCCGAGGCCCCGTTCGACTTCGTCTTCATCGACTGCCCGCCATCGCTCGGTCTGCTCACCATCAACGCGTTGGTCGCAGCACCGGAGGTGCTGATCCCCATCCAGTGCGAGTACTACGCGCTCGAGGGGGTGTCGCAGTTGATGAACAACATCGAGATGGTGAAAGCACACCTGAACCCCGGGCTGGACGTCAGCACCGTAATCCTCACGATGTACGACGGACGGACCAAGCTGGCCGACCAAGTGGCCGACGAAGTCCGCCGCTACTTCGGACCCAAGGTGTTGCGCACCGTTATTCCGCGCAGCGTCAAAGTTTCCGAAGCGCCCGGTTACAGCATGACCATCATCGATTACGATCCCGGTTCCCGCGGTGCGATGAGCTACCTCGACGCCAGCCGTGAACTCGCCGAGCGTGGCCGACCGAACGAGGGGGCACAATCATGACCCAGCCGTCGCGGAGAAAAGGCGGCCTCGGCCGAGGCCTGGCATCGCTGATTCCGACCGGTCCGGCCGACGCCGGCGAGGACCCGACACCGGGCGGGCCGCGGCTGGGCGCGGCGGCCGCCGACGTTATGTTCGGCGGACCCATGCCGGCCGGTGCACCGACCGACATCGGCGCGGTGTACCGCGAGATCGATCCGAGCCTCATCGAACCGAACCCTCGCCAGCCGCGGCAGGTGTTCGACGAGGAAGCCCTCTCCGAACTCGTGCACTCGATCCGCGAGTTCGGCCTCATGCAGCCGATCGTGGTCCGCGCGCTGGACGCCGCGACAAGCGGCCCGCGCTACCAACTCGTGATGGGGGAGCGCCGGTGGCGCGCCGCCCAGACCGCCGGTCTGACCGCGATTCCCGCGATCGTGCGGGAGACCGCCGAAGACAACCTGTTGCGCGACGCCCTGTTGGAGAACATCCACCGCGCGCAGCTGAATCCTCTGGAAGAGGCGGCGGCCTATCAGCAGTTGCTCGACGAATTCGACGTCACCCACGACGAACTCGCGGCGCGGATCGGCCGGTCGCGTCCGTTGATCTCCAACATGATCCGTCTGCTGCGCTTGCCGATCGCCGTGCAGCGCCGCGTCGCGGCGGGTGTGCTATCCGCCGGACACGCCCGGGCGCTGCTGTCACTGGAGGGCGGCGCCGAGGCACAGGAGATCCTGGCTGCGCGGATCGTCGCCGAGGGACTGTCGGTGCGGGCGACCGAAGAGGCGGTCACGCTCGCCAATCGAAGTGAGCCCAGCCAGCCCGCGGCGCCACGACGCAAACCGATCAGCATGCCCGGGCTGCAAGATGTCGCCGAGCGGCTCTCCAGTGCGTTCGACACCCGCGTCACCGTCAGCCTCGGCAAGCGCAAGGGCAAGATCGTGGTCGAGTTCGGTTCGGTGGACGATTTGCAACGCATCGTCGACTTGATGAACTCTGCGAAGGGCTGACCGCACATATCAGCCCGTTACGTCACTGTGACATTCCGTGAGATCGGGCGGCGTTGACATGCCGTATCCAACCGAATCCATCTGTGCGCCAGGCATTTTCATCGCCAAGGTGACAAAAGCAACGTTCCGGGCCGTCGCCGGGCCGGAAACCGCCGCCAGACAGTCCGATCGGAGGCCCGAAGCCCGGCCACGCGGGTATCGCGGTCGCCCCCGTCCTGGGGGTACGCTCGGCTGCGGGGTGGGGGTACCACCCGCTCGCGGCGAAGCCGGACCCACAGCAGTCGTGCGGGTTCCGATGGCCTCACCGCTCGGAGGCCCAGGAGTCTAGTGACCGCTCGAATCACACCGCTGCGGCTCGAAGCTTTCGACCAATTACCGAAGCACGCGCGCCGCTGTGTCTTTTGGGAAGTGGACCCCGCGACCCTCGGCGACGACGACCAACTCGCCGACCCGGAGTTCGAGAAAGAAGCGTGGCTGTCGATGGTCATGCTGGAGTGGGGATCGTGCGGCCTGTTGGCCACGGCGCCGCCCAGGGAGGGCGAGCAGAGCGAACCGGCCTGTCTGGGCTATGCGTTCTACGCGCCGCCGCGCACGGTGCCGCGGGCGCACCGATTTCCCACCGCGCCGGTCTCGGCGGACGCCGTGCTGCTGACGTCGATGCGGGTGGAGCCCGGACCCGGCGCTGAGGAGTTGCCGTACAGCCTTGTTGCGCGGGTGGTCGACGAGCTGGTGCGACGCGGGGTGCGGGCCCTGGAGGCGTTCGGCCGCACCGAGAGCGTTGCCGAGCTGATCAACTCGCCGTCCGCCGAGCCGGACCTGCAGCCGGTGCTCGAGGTGCTGGGGGATTGCTCGGCTGAGCACTGCGTGATCGACGCGGACTTCCTGCGCGACGTGGGATTCGTTGTGGTGGCGCCGCATCCGTACTTCCCGCGGCTGCGGCTGGAACTCGACAAGGGTCTGGGCTGGAAAGCCGAAGTCGAAGCGGCGTTGGAGCGGCTACTGGAGGTGGCGGCGCTACAGCAGCCGGTCGCCGCGGGATCCCCGGCGGGATCGTCGGCTAAGAGCCGCTGAGCCGGCCGGCCTCGACCGCCAACTCGTGCGCCAGCAATTCGGCGAAGGTGAACGTACCGGTGGGCCGGTCGTTCTTGCCGAGCAGATACAGCCGCTTGACCGCCGCCAGGATTCCCTCGGCGATCGCATCGCGGGTCTGGGTGGTGATCAGCAGCCCCCGATCACCCGGGTTGGTGATGTAGCCGACGTCGACCTGGACGGTGGGCATCCGGGTCAACCGCAGCAGATCCCAGGTACGGCCATGTGTGCGGCAGTCTCGTAAACCGGTGCGCGCCACCACTTCTCGCTGAATGAAGTCAGCCAGGTTGCGGCCGATGGTGGATACCGAGCCGTGCGAGTTCCCGAAGTGGAAGGACGCCACTCCGCTGGCCGAGGGACTCGCTTGCGTTTCACAGCGCAAGCTGAGCATCAAGTCGGCGCCGACGGCATTCGCGGTCGCGGCGCGTTCGGCATCCGCCGGACTGCGGTTGGTCGGCCGGGACAGAAACGTCTCCATGCCGATCGCCGTCATCCGGCCCTCGAGCCGACTTGCCAAGTCCCACAAGATATCTGCTTCGCTGATCGGTCCAGCGGGCCCGTGCGCGATCAGACCGTGGTCGGTTCCGCCGCGGCCCGGATCGATGATGATCCGCTTACCCGACAGCTTCGGGCCGGACCGGCGGACGAGTTCCTCCTCGCGGATCGCGTGCAAGGAACCGCCGGTAACCCGAGAACTGAGAAAGTACAAGGAGCGCAACGT
>JBAWAV010000366.1:0-1578 GCA_049589475.1 Mycobacterium sp. | reverse complement strand
ACTGTATTTTGTAGTTAGATTGAGGGAGTGCCACAACATGGAGTGGACCGACGAGGCAATTGCGAAATTGCGGACGCTTTGGGCCGAAGGGCTTTCGACCGCCGAGATCGGCCGCCGGCTAAATATTTCGAAGAATGCCGTCGTGGGTAAGGCCCACCGGCTGAACCTCCCGCCACGCCCCTCCCCTATTCGCCGTACCGAGGGTGAGAACGCGAGTCCGAAGGCGAATGCGCCGAAACGCGCCCAGGGGCCGACCTTGCCGCCGCTCTCGGCCTCGATCGGTTCGCCGATGCCGAGCCTGCGGGCGATTATGCAGGCGCCGAAATCCAGCCCGCGGGCGATGCCCTGCTGCTGGCCGATCGGCGAGCCCGGCAAGCCGAGCTTCCATTTCTGCAATGCGGCCGCTGCGGCGGGTAAGCCCTATTGCGAGGAACATGCCGGGATTGCCTATGTGCGCGTGCGCGACCGCCGCGAGGATGCCGCCTGATTTAAGCGGCGCCGGCCGGTAGAGTTCATCGACCAAATAAAAACACGGCGGCCAGAATTGGCCGCCGTGTTTTTGTTTTTTTGGGTGTATTGTTGCGATTTTGGACTCTTAACGATATTTTAATGAATTTCCCGGCACAACTGCTGCGTTGCAGCGGTTGTTTTTGATTCCAAGCGGCATCTTTCCAATTGATCGCCCCGGGCGAATGCGTTTAAGCTTGCAGCGCCGGACTATAGGACCGGTGAATAATAAATGACCCAAACCGGGAAAATACCGGGAAGAAAGGTGTCGATATGGAAACGATGCAAGATGACGGTTCGCCGAAACCTGTTGCGCATACCGGAATCGTGAAATGGTTCAATCCAGGAAAGGGCTATGGATTTATTGCCCCCGATGAAGGGGGAAACGATATTTTCGTGCATATCAGCGCTGTCCAGCATGCAGGCTTGCGGAAGCTGAATGAGGGCGAACGTGTGCGTTTTGCCCTGCAGCAACGCGAAGGCCGGGTTGCAGCGGTTGGAATCGAACGCACGAACTGAGAATAGCCTTGCGGGCGTCTCCGAGGACGCCCGCCTCAGCTTCGCACACATAAAAATGTAGTATAGACATCTGCATGCGTGCCGCCAATTGATATATAGGCCGACATACTATGGAGAGTCGGGCATGACAGGGAATTTGGCGGGACTGGCAAATGACGAGGCAACCGCGCTGCCGTTATACGGCGTGCGGCCGGAAGGTGTCGAGGCACTGCTGCTAGGGCTTAGCCCGGAGCAGACGATGTTGGTGCGGCTTCAAAATTTCAAAGGCGCAGCTGGTTCGCTGGTTCTCCTGTCTGGCGATGCGAAATCGGGCACCGGGCTTGGCGGCGCTTTATTGGGACTGGGCGATGCACCTGCACTGCACGGCTTTGGCGCGGCGGCGAACTCGCTGCCGGAGGAAAGCGTGTGGCGGATCATGCCGGGCGATTTCTCAAGCGCGGATGCCGCACTTGGGTTTCTGCTGGGCGCCTACCAGTTCGACCGGCTGAAAACCCAAAAGACAAAATCCCGGGCAAAGCTGGCACCGGACCAGGTGGACGACAAAACCCGCGT
>JBAWAV010000365.1:0-2872 GCA_049589475.1 Mycobacterium sp. | reverse complement strand
TGGGACAGCTTTGATTACGATGCTGAGTCCGACACCTATGTGTGCGTTGCCGACAGCGATGGCAGAGAACTCATGACCATGTACACCACCGGTGAAGTCAGGGCAGTACCTGGTGCAAACATGTACGTCTTGACCGCACCGGATGGGTTCAGTGGCCGCAGGGCGTTATAGGCCCTTCTGATCCAGCGGAAGCCCGGCGAGGTCAGGTTCCCGCGTTGATTCACGCCGCGGATTCGGTGCTTGCGGATCCGTGACGTGTCGGCAGACAGCTGCCGCGGACAGTACGAGCACTGCCGCGTCGGTTAGGGGATACTCACGTCGTCGAAGATATGATAGACCGTTCGTACGGTTAGTTTAGTTCGAAGGGTTCGAGATGCCCAGATCGCCCGGCAGGCGTAGCGAGATTCTCGACGCATTTGTGCGCTACGTCGCCGAACGTGGCTACGAGAGAACGAATATCGGCGATATCGCCGACGAACTGGGCATGTCCAAGGGCACCATCGTCCATCACTTCGGCACCAAATCGCAGATGTTGCGGGAGCTCGAGGAAACCCATCTGACCCGCGAGCTCGATGTCCTGCGAATGGTGTGGGATCGCCTGGCCGCGCCGCACGAGCGCATCGTCGCGATCATCTACACCTCCACACTGCTCCACGTGATCGACCGCGACGCCACGGTGGCAAGCCAGCGCGAGGTCGTTCAGCTGTCCGATGACCCGGCGATGCAGCAGGTGCAGAAGCTGCGTGATCAATTGCAAGCGTTGACAATTGACGAGATCCGCAACGGAGTGGACAGCGGTGTGTTCCGGACCGTCGACGTCGAACTGGCGGCACTGCAGCTGTGGGGATCGCTGCAGTCGCTGTGGGTGTGGTTCGACCCCGCCGGCCCCCGGACACCCGAACACGTCGGGGCCGCATTCGTCGACGTGTTCCTCGGCGGTCTGCTGCTAGACCGCTTGGAGCTCAGCAAGTGGGCGAACCCTGCCGCTGAGGTCGTCTCCGTGGTGCGTGAATGCCTTGCCGCGGCAACGGGTGCGACAGGCTGACCGCCTAGCGTCCGAATGCGTTGCGCGAGTTAGGCAAACGATTTCCGATTGAAACGCTGGGCCAGCGTAGTCGGTGACTGTACGTATAGTTGGTTTTTCCGCCCAGTTGCTGCGAGTCAACGAATAACGCCGGCCGGGCAGATTCGGCATTAATTACCTTTGACGTGCGCTTTTGTCACGATATTGGACGAATTTTGGGGTGGATCCAAACGTCGTCTTGCATAACGTTGACTGTACGGACGGTCGAGTGACATAGTGGCAGCGTGACGCAGACGAGGGCGATGCGGACTGGCACGCGGAGACTGCAGGCCGGGAGAATCACGCGGCCGAGTGGCGTTGGGGCCGAGGTGCTGCGGATTCGTGCCGATGACTAACTCGAATGTGATTGCCAGCAAAATCGGCAACCAGCTCCGGCCGGGCGCCGAAGTGGTCGGCGGGTTCTTCCGGATGTGTGCGCTGACCGGCAAAGCCATGCTGAAGCCGTTGGAATGGCGCGAAACCATCTGGACTGGCTGGTTTCTCATGCGGGTGTCGCTGCTGCCCACCATCGCGGTGTCCATCCCGGAAACCGTGCTGCTCATCTTCACGCTCAACGTCCTGTTGGCCGAGTTCGGCGCCGCCGATGTCTCCGGCGCCGGTGCGGGGATCGCCGCGGTCACCCAGCTCGGCCCGATCGTGACGGTGCTGGTCGTGGCCGGCGCCGGGGCCACCGCCATCTGCGCCGACCTGGGCGCCCGCACCATCCGCGAAGAAGTCGATGCGATGGAGGTGCTTGGCATCGACCCGATCCACCGACTGGTGGTGCCCCGCGTGGTCGCCTCGACGGTGGTCGCCGTGCTCCTCAATGGTCTGGTCATCGCCGTCGGCCTGACGGGCGGCTACTTGTTCAGCGTGTACCTACAGAACGTCTCCAGCGGTGCCTACCTCTCCACGCTCACGGTGCTCACCGGCCTGCCCGAGGTGATCATCGCGCTTGTCAAGGCCGCAATCTTCGGGCTGATCGCCGGGCTGGTCGGCTGTTACCGCGGCCTGATTGCCCGCGGCGGGTCCAAAGGTCTGGGCACTGCCGTCAACGAGACCGTGGTGCTGTGTTTCATCGCGCTGTTTGCGGTTAACGCGGTGATGACGACCATCGGTGTCCGGTTCGGGACGGGGCGCTGACATGTCGACGGCTGCCGCACCGCTTGCCCACCTGTTTCGGCCGAACGCCGCCCTTGGCCGGTACGGCCGCGCCCCGGCCCGGGTGCTGGTCGAGGTCGGGCAGATGATCACGTTCGCACTCACCGCAATCAGCCTGATTCCCTTCGCTATTCGCCGCTACCCCAAAGAGGTGCTGCGGATGGTCGCCCAGATGGGGATGGGTACCGGCGCGATGGCGGTGGCCGGCGGCACGTCGGCGATCGTCGGATTCATCACCCTGTCCGCGGGATCACTGGTCGCCATCCAGGGCTTCGCGTCGCTGGGAAACATCGGCGTGGAGGCATTCACCGGATTTCTGGCCGCGATGGTCAATGTGCGGTTTGTGGCGCCGGTGGCCTGCGGTCAGGCGCTGGCCGCCACGGTCGGCGCCGGCGCCACCGCCGAACTGGGCGCGATGCGCATCAGCGAGGAGATCGACGCGCTGGAGGTGATGAGTATCCGCTCGATCGCCTACCTGGCGTCCACCCGGGTGGTGTCGGGTTTCATCGTGATCATCCCGTTGTACGGGTTGGCGATCACCCTGGCCTTCTTGTCCGCTCAGGTCACCACGGTGTTCTTGTACGGGCAGTCGGTCGGTACCTACAACCACTACTTCCACACCTTCCTGCGCCTCAATGACGTGGGCTG
>JBAWAV010000364.1:0-2928 GCA_049589475.1 Mycobacterium sp. | reverse complement strand
TGGGTCGCATCGACCCGCGCACCCGCTGGCTGCTGCGCGAGCTGGTGCACGCGCTGCTGGTGAAGAAGGACCACGCCGCGGCCGGCAAGATCGTCGTGCTGATGGGCGCCGTGGGCACCATGCGGCCGGAGGCCGAGGCCGCTAAGGACCTGGAGAAGTTCGCCACCCCGCTGACGATGTCAACCCTCGGCGAGCTGTCCTATGCCGACATCGGCAAGCAGCTGTCCACGCTGGCCGACGCCTACGACGTCAAGCTGCCCCGCGAGCTGGTGCTGATCGGCAAGCAGTTCCTCTACGTGGAGCGCTACATGAAGCTGTTGGCGCCGCGCTGGCAGATGATGGCCGACCCGCAGCTCACCGGGTACTTCGCCAACTTCATGGTCGAAGTGGCCCGCGAGCACAACCAATCCGGCGTCGACGTCTAGAAGGTTGAGCTTATGCAAATCCGCACCGGCACAGCGCGTTCGGGCGATTTGGACATCTACTACGAAGACCTCGGCGATCCGAGTGACCCGGCGGTGCTGCTGATCATGGGGCTCGGCTCACAGCTGCTGCTGTGGCGCGACGGGTTCTGCGAGAAGCTCGTCGACGCCGGCTACCGGGTGATCCGCTTCGACAACCGTGACGTCGGCCTGTCGAGCAAGACCGAACGGCGCAAGTCGGGCGGCGCGGTGATCCCGAGCATGGTCAAGTTCTGGATCGGGCTGCCCGGCGACGCGGACTACCGGCTCGAAGACATGGCCGACGACGCCGCGGCGATACTCGACCACCTCGACATCGACGGCGCGCACATCGTCGGTGCATCGATGGGCGGCATGATCGCGCAGATCTTCGCGGCGCGGTTCAATCAGCGGACGCGTTCGCTGGCGGTGGTGTTCTCCAGCAACAACCAAGCGTTCCTGCCGCCGCCGGCGCCGCGGGCACTGCTCGCGATACTCACCGGTCCCCGGCCCGATGCACCGGTCGAGGTGATCGCCGACAACTCGGTGCGGGTCTGGCGGACCATCGGCAGCCCCCGCTACCCCGCGCCCGAACACCGGCTGCGCGCCGACGCGATCGAAGGCTACGAACGCTGCCACTACCCGTGGGGCGTCGCACGGCATTTCGGGGCGATCCTGGCCAGCGGCAGCCTGGCCCGTTACGACCGGCAGATCACCGCTCCGACCGTCGTCCTGCACGGCAAGGCCGACAAGTTGCAGCGGCCGTTCGGCGGCCGGATGGTCGCCCGGATGATCCGCGGCGCCCGGTTGGTGTTGATCGACGGCATGGGCCATGATCTGCCTGAGCAGCTCTGGGACCGGATCACCGGCGAGCTCACCGCCACATTCGCAGAGGCCTGATCGCCGGTTGTTGTGATTCGGCCTGACCAGGCCGATCGACTAGCATGGCAGTCATTATCGGGGGGCGGGTAGCCACTTCCGCGATGGGGTGAATACCGAAAATAGGAAAGGCGCGCAGCGCAATGGCCCAAAAACTCAGGCCACATTTCGAAGACGTCCAGGCTCACTACGACCTGTCTGACGACTTCTTCCGGCTCTTCCTCGACCCCAGCCAGACCTACAGCTGCGCCTACTTCGAGCGCGACGACATGACGCTGGAAGAGGCCCAGCAGGCCAAGGTCGACCTGGCGCTGGGCAAGCTCGGCCTGCAGCCCGGCATGACGCTGCTCGACGTCGGCTGCGGCTGGGGCAGCACCATGCGCCGCGCGGTCGAGAAGTACGACGTGAACGTCATCGGCTTGACACTGTCCAAGAACCAGGCCGGACACGTGCAGAAGACGCTGGACGAGATGGACAGCCCGCGGACCAAGGAGATCCGACTGGCCGGCTGGGAGGAGTTCGACGAGCCGGTGGACCGGATCGTGTCGATCGGCGCATTCGAGCACTTCGGCCATGACCGTTACGACGACTTCTTCAAGATGGCCAACCAAGCGCTGCCCGACGACGGCGTGATGCTGCTGCACACGATCACCGGCCTGACCCCGGCGCAGATGACCGAGCGCGGCATGCCGCTGACGTTCGAGCTGGCCCGATTCATGAAGTTCATCGTGGACGAGATCTTCCCCGGTGGCCGGTTGCCGTCGATCGAGATGGTCGAAGACCGTTCGTCGAAGGGCGGCTTCACGTTGACCCGCAGGCAGTCGCTGCAGCCGCATTACGCCAAGACCCTCGATCATTGGGCCGCCGCGCTCGAGGGGCACAAGAGCGAAGCGATCGAGGTCCAGTCCGAAGAGGTGTACGAGCGCTACATGCACTATCTGACCGGCTGCGCCAAAGGATTCCGGGTCGGCTACATCGACGTCAACCAATTCACACTGGAGAAATAGCCTGAACACGAATCTGAGGGTCAGTCCGGTGATGGCCAAACCTCGGTATTGTGCTTGCACCACCGATAATGTGCACAGTCGTCGCGCACCGACTCGGTTGAGGCGAAACCAAAGCAGTAGGAAGGGCAATGAACGATGAAGACTGACCATCCAGTCTCACCGACGGACACACGGACGCGCCCCGAAGACATCCAGGCACACTACGACCTCTCGGACGACTTCTTCGGGCTGTTCCAGGACCCGACGCGGATGTACAGCTGCGCTTACTTCGAGCGTGACGACATGACGCTGGAAGAAGCTCAGATCGCCAAGATCGACCTGAACCTCGACAAGCTGGACCTCAAGCCCGGCATGACGCTGTTGGACATCGGCTGCGGCTGGGGCACCACGATGCGCCGCGCAGTCGAGAAGTACGACGTCAACGTCATCGGGCTGACGCTGTCCAAGAATCAGCACGCCCGAACCACGAACGTGATGGACAGCCTCGACACCAATCGCTCGCGCCAGGTGCTGCTGCGCGGGTGGGAGGATTTCAGCGAGCCCGTCGACCGGATCGTGTCCATCGAGGCGTTCGAGCACTTCGGCTTCGAGAATTACGACCG
>JBAWAV010000363.1:0-6326 GCA_049589475.1 Mycobacterium sp. | reverse complement strand
GTACACCGTATTGCGTGACGGTGGATTTCGACTCGCTCGACGACCACGCCGTCACGATCCGGGAGCGAGACGCGATGACGCAGGAGCGGGTCGCTATCGACGCGGTAACCGACTATCTCAGTGCACGGCTACGCGGCAGCTAGCCGGCGAGCGCAGCGAGGGCCAAACTTTTTGAAGAATTTTCGCCATCTTCTTCACTATTGGTCACGCGGCCAATACTATCGGTGAACACGGTTAACATATCGGACTTGGCGCGGCAGCACACTAGGGCGTGGTGAGCTGCCGCGCCGTTCACTGTGTGCCCTCAGAACCGTCCGCCGCCACCCATGAAGCCGCCGCCGGAGGAGCCGGACGAGCCGCCGAATGACGTTGGACCCCAACCGCCGCCGAACCCGCCTCGCATACCACCACTGAGCATGTCGCCGATGATGATTCCGCCCATCATCGCGCCCATGTTGTCGCCCCCGCCGTAGCGCCCGGCGTACGCGCGCTGGGCGGATTGCACATCCTCGTCGGCGAGTGACTGGGCCTGCGCGGCCAGCTTGGCAGCGTTGTTGGCGTGGGTGATCGCCTCGCTCACCGCATCGGATCGCTTGTCCTGCGCGGCTTCCAGTTGCCGATTCGCCTCGGCCAGCCGGGTGCGGGCCTCGGGCCCGATGCTGCCGCGGCGATTGTCGATGTACTCCGACACCGCGTGCACCCGCGACTGCGCGGTGAACAACGCCTGCTCCAACGTCCGGTTGAGGCGTTCGGCCGTCGCCTGCTCCTCGGCGACCATCGCGAGCAGCCGGTTCAGCTCGGCGTTGGCGTTGGTCAACGCGGTGAACGAGCCGAGCGGATCGGCAGAACCGTTGCTGCGCGCGGCGTCGAGGGCGCGGCCCGCCGCGTCCCGGGCGCTGACCAGGTCGCGCAGGTGCGGCGTCTTCGTCTTCTGCCCGCCCTGCAATGTGTCGTCGGCGTGGCCGATGCCCGCGTGGATGTCGGCGGTCAGTGACGGCAGCGTGGCGACCGCGTGCCGAATGTCGTTGGCGGCGCTGTCCACCGCGTCGAGCAGCGAGCGAGCCTGTCCCAGTGCCGATTCGGCGGCATGCACAGCGTCGACCAGGCTGCTCTGCTCACCGCTGACCGGTTTGGCCGCCAGATCGCGCGCCCGGCTGAGGTTTTGGTCCGCGAACCCCAGCCGATCTTTGGCGGTCGTGACGTTGGTGGCGACGGAGGCCAGCGCGGTGGAGTCGAATTCGTTGTGCAGCTCGGTCATTCGCTGTTCCGCAGGGTCGATGCGCGCGGTCAGGTCGACGATTTGTTGTGTCAGGTCGTCGAGGCGCGCCGGTGCGTTGACCACCAGGTCGCGCATCTCCTCGAAAGCCTCCCGCTGCGATTCCAGTTCGCGATCGGCCCGCGCCGCGGAGACGATGACCTCGGTCAGCAGCTCGCGCCGCTGCTCCCGGGTTTCCGGTATCGCGTCGTCGAGTTGCTGACGGACGGCAAAAGCTTGGGCCAGAGCGGCTTTGGCGCTGTCTACCGCGCTGCTGAACGGTTGGGTGCGCTGTTGGCCGAACTCCTCGACCGCCAACGCCAACTCGTTGGCGCTGGTGCGCACCGCATTGTCGACGTCGACGACTTTCCACCGGGACAGGTCGTCGAGAGCGCCCAGCGACAGTGCCGCCAATGCGTCGGCGTCGGTGGCGTCGACACGTTTGGCCGCGGCCAGCTCGGCCGCCCGACGCCGACGATGCCGGTAACGCATGACCACATACAAAGCCACCACCGCGATCAGGACCACGCCCAACCCGATCAACAGCGGCGCCGAACTCGTCGGCTCCGGGCCCCGGTCCAGCCCGTTGGCCGCCGCGACCGCGGCTGCACTCCAGTCGCCGCGACGCAGCGCGGGTTCGATCTGGTTGCGCCGCAGATCGTCGACCTGGCCGGCGTTGATCGTCCGGACCCGGTTCGGCACCAGGAATGCATACGAGCGGTCGACCGTCGCCACCGCGAGCACGGCGTCGAAGTCGCCCAAGTCGCTGGCGGCACGGGCGTTCTGCGCCCAGCTGACGGCCGGTTGTCCGGAGAAGTCGTCGACGAAGACCACCCACAACTGGATGCGGCGATCGGAGTAAAGCTTGCCGGTGGCCGACTCGAGGGCGGCGCGGCCGGCGCCGTTGAGTGCCCCCGCGTTGTCGGTGATGTAACCGGATAGCCGGAACGGTGGTTGTGCTGCGGCCGACGGCGCCACCAGTAGAGCGGTCACCAACATCGCCAACAACATGGCGACCGAGCGGACAGTACGCATGCTCGTCAATGTAATCCGCTTCGTGGCGCCGACGAACAGTCCTGGCAGACTGGGCCTCGATGACTGCGCGCGACCCCTACGACGATTTCGACCGCCAACGCGTGGTGGCCGAACCGCCGAAGACGGCGGGCTTGCCGGGGACCGAAGGTCAGCACCGCAGCGACTTCACCCGGGACCGGGCCAGGGTCCTGCACAGCGCCGCGCTGCGTCGCCTCGCCGACAAGACGCAGGTTGTCGGGCCGCGCGAAGGTGACACGCCGCGCACTCGCCTGACCCATTCGCTGGAGGTCGCCCAGATCGGGCGGGGGATGGCGATCGGGTTGGGCTGCGATCCCGACCTGGTCGACATGGCCGGCTTGGCCCACGACATCGGGCATCCGCCCTACGGACACAACGGCGAACAGGCTCTCGACGAGTTCGCGGCGGCGCACGGCGGCTTCGAGGGCAACGCGCAGAACTTCCGGATCCTGACCGGTCTGGAGCCGAAAATCCTTGACAGTCAAGGACGTAGCGTCGGCTTGAATCTCACCCGGGCCGGGCTGGATGCGGTCACCAAGTACCCGTGGACGCGCGATCGGCATCGGCGCAAGTTCGGCTTCTACGACGTCGACCGTGAGGCCGCCGGCTGGGTGCGAGATCGCGCACCGGCAGATCGGCCCTGCCTGGAAGCTCAGGTGATGGACTGGGCCGACGACGTCGCCTATTCGGTGCACGACGTGGAGGACGGCGTCGTCTCCGGACGGATCGACCTTCGCGTGCTCGCCGACGACGACGATGCCGCCGCGCTGGCCACGCTCGGTGAACGCGACTTCGCCGGGATGCGGGCCGACGACTTGGCCGCGGCCGCGCATCGGCTGTCGGGACTGCCGGCCGTGGCAGCGATCGGCAAGTACGACGCGACGCTGACGGCCGCGGTGGCGCTCAAGCGGCTGACCAGCGAGCTGGTCGGCCGGTTCGCGTCGGCGGCGATCGGGGCCACCCAGGCGGTGGCCGGCCCGGGACCGCTGGCCCGCTACCAAGCCGAGCTGTCGGTGCCTGCGGTGGTGCGCGCCGAGGTTGCGGTGCTCAAGACCCTCGCGCTGCAGTTCATCATGTCCGACCCGCGGCACCAGAACATCCAGGCCAACCAACGCGAGCGCATCCACCGGGTCGCGAACGCCTTGCTGGCCGCAGCGCCCAACAGCCTCGACCCGGTGTTCGTGCCGGCGTTCAACGCCGCGTCCGGCGATGGTGCGCGCCTGCGCGTCATCGTCGATCAGATTGCGTCCTACACCGAGGGACGCCTGGAACGGATCGAGACCGCTCAAGCCTGAGGCTAGTGTCGGCTTATGTTCAAATCCACCGTTGTCGTTGCCGTCATATGCGTCGTCGCCGCACTCAGCGGCTGTAGCTCGCACCAACAGTCGTCGACCGCGAGTTCGACAAGCCCTGCACCGGGTGCGCAGACGCTCACCGCCCAGTTGCACACCGCTGAAAACCAGTCGGTCGCCACCGCCACCTTCGAGTTCGCCAACGGCTATGCCACCGTCACGGTGAAGACGACGCAGAACCACATCTTGGAGCCGGGTTTCCACGCTTTGCACGTCCACGAGATAGGCAAATGCGAACCCAACTCGGTTGGCGCCGAGGGCGGGCCGCCGGGAGATTTCCTGTCGGCCGGTATGCACTATCAGGCGCCCGGGCACACCGGCGAGCCGATGAGTGGTGATCTGACGTCGCTGGAAGTACGCCAAGACGGCGCAGCGTATCTGGTGACCACCACCGACGCCTTCACCCGGGATGACCTGCTGGCCGGTAGCAAGACCGCGCTTATGCTGCACGGCGCCGAGCACAGCCACGACGCCGAAAAGCGATTCGCCTGCGGCGTCATCGGCACCGGTTAACCAACTGGCCGGCATCCGAAGGAGCCGGCTCTAGACTGTGCCGATGGCCGGCCGCATCTCCGATCGCGATATCGCCGCCATCCGCGAACGAGTCAGCATCGAAGACGTCGTCGGTGACTACGTTCAGCTGCGGCGTGCGGGCGCGGATTCGCTGAAGGGCCTCTGCCCATTTCACGACGAGAAGTCGCCGTCATTTCACGTGCGGCCCAACCACGGCCACTTCCACTGCTTCGGCTGCGGCGAGGGCGGGGACGTCTATGCCTTCGTGCAGAAGATCGAGCACGTCAGCTTCGTGGAGGCCGTCGAGGTACTGGCCGATCGGGTCGGGCACACGATCACCTACACCGGCGCGGCCAGCAACGTGCAGCGCGACCGGGGCAGTCGTAGCCGGCTGATCGCGGCCAACGCCGAGGCCCAGGCGTTCTACGCGGCCGCGCTGGAATCCCCGGAAGCTCAGCCGGCCCGGAAATATTTGACCGAGCGGAATTTCGACGGCGACGCCGCCCATCGGTTCGGCTGCGGTTTCGCGCCGTCCGGCTGGGATTCGTTGACAAAGCATCTGCTGCGCAAGGGCTTTGAATTCAAAGAGCTCGAGGCTGCCGGCTTGTCGCGGGAGGGCCGCCGCGGTCCGATGGACCGGTTCCACCGCAGGTTGCTGTGGCCGATCCGATCCTCGGCGGGCGAGGTGATCGGGTTCGGGGCGCGACGACTGTTCGACGACGACCCGATGGAAGCCAAGTACGTCAACACTCCAGAGACGTTGCTGTACAAGAAGTCTTCGGTGCTGTTCGGGATCGACCTGGCCAAACGCGACATCGCCAAAGGGCATCAGGCCGTGGTGGTCGAGGGCTATACCGATGTGATGGCGATGCATTTGGCCGGCGTGGCGACGGCTGTCGCATCGTGCGGCACCGCGTTCGGCGACGAGCACCTGGCGATGCTGCGCCGACTCATGATGGACGACAACTTCTTTCGCGGCGAGCTGATCTACGTGTTCGACGGCGACGAAGCGGGGAAAGCGGCGGCGCTCAAGGCGTTCGGCGGCGAACAGCAGCTGGCCGGTCAATCGTTCGTCGCGGTCGCGGCCGACGGGATGGACCCGTGCGATCTGCGGTTGGCGTCCGGTGACGGCGCGCTGCGGGATCTGGTGGCACGACGAACTCCGTTGTTCGAGTTCGCGATTCGCGCCACGCTGAACGACCTGGATTTGGACAGCGCCGAAGGCCGAGTGTCCGCGTTGCGCCGTTGCGTGCCGATCGTGGCCCAGATCAAGGACCCGACGCTGCGAGACGAGTATGCACGGCAACTGGCCGGCTGGGTCGGCTGGCCGGATGTCGCGCAGGTCATCGGCCGGGTGCGGGAAGAAGCCAAACACCCGACGGCGCAAGGCCGTCCCAATCCCCGTCGCGCCGCCGCCGCGGACGCCAGTGCACAGCACGCCGCCGCGCCACGGCCGAACCCCAACGACCCCACCCTGTGGCCACAGCGCGAAGCGCTCAAGTCCGCGCTGCAGTACCCCGCTTTGGCCGGGCCGGTATTCGACGCCCTGACCGTCGAAAGCTTCACCCATCCCGGCTACGCCGCGGTGCGCACGGCGATCGACGCGGCCGGCGGCACCGGCACCGGCATCGGCGGAGGCGAATGGCTCGATGCGGTGCGCCAGAAAGCGTTGTCGCCCGCGGCCGCGGGGCTGGTCAACGAGCTCGGCGTCGAGGCCATCCGCGTCGAGGACGACGACAAGTTACCGCGGTACATCGCCGGCGTTCTGGCTCGTCTGCAAGAGGTATGGGTCGGTAGGCAGATCGCCGAGGTCAAGTCCAAGCTGCAGCGGATGTCTCCGGTCGACCAGGGCGACGAGTACCACGCGCTGTTCGGCGATCTGGTCGCGATGGAGGCCTATCGGCGCAGTCTGCTGCAACAGGCCAGCGGCGACAATCTCACCGCTTAGCGCCCCGCGTTCGGCCGTTGCGGTCCGACCACCACGGTCTCGTCGTCGATCTCGGTCAACGTCACCATCCGCGCGTCAGGCGAGACCCGATTCGCCACTTTGCGTCGTCCCGCTTCGATCATCGATTTGGTGGCGGGGCTACCAGTCAAGGCGCGGTACGTGCCGACGATCTGCTCGTAGCGACGACGTCCGGCCTTCGCGCCCA
>JBAWAV010000362.1:0-11344 GCA_049589475.1 Mycobacterium sp. | reverse complement strand
ACCAGCTCGCTGGTGATCGATGCCCGCAGCGAGAGCTTGTGGTGAATGGTGTTGGCGGTGAAGCCAGGTGTTTTGGTGGGGACGACGAAACCGCGCACGCCCTCGTCGGTCACGGCCCAGATAACGGCGACGTCGGCGACCGATCCGTTGGTGATCCACATCTTGCGGCCGTTGAGGATCCAGTCCGACCCGTCCCGTCGCGCCCGGGTGGTCATCGACGCCGGGTCGGATCCGGCGTCCGGTTCGGTCAGCCCGAAGCAGCCGAGCTGCTCACCCGCGGCCATGCCGGGTAGCCACTGTTGCTTCTGCTCTTCGGAGCCGAATCGCCAGATCGCGAACATCGCCAGCGAGCCCTGCACCGACACCATGGAACGGATACCGGAGTCGGCGGCCTCCAGCTCGGTGCACGCCAGCCCGTAGTGCACGGCCGACGCCCCGCCGCAGCCGTAGCCCTCCAGATGCATGCCGAGCAGTCCGAGCTGTCCGAAGTGCTTGGCCAGATCACGAACCGGAAGATCGCCGATCTCGAACCACTCCGCGACATGCGGGAGGACATGCTCTGCGCAGAACTGACGGACCGTGTCACGCACCGCGATCTCGTCGTCGGACAGCGAACCGTCCAGGCCCAGCGGGTCCTGCGGGTCGAAGTCGGGAACTTTGCCAGTGCTCATGGACCCATCCTGCCACCGCGCGGAACTCGCATCGTTGGCATCAGCAGCGCCGCCCAACCACAATTGCCGGAATGACGACTCGTAGCGCCCCGCGCTATTGGCTCTGGTCACATGACATCCAGCCGGATCAGGTTGCCGACCTGAGCCCCGACCAGGTGCGGCCCACCATGGGCCCCCGCGTGGTCCTGCCGACCCCCGCGCGGGCACGCGCTGAGCGTCCGGTTCGCCGTAGTCGCGGCGGTATAGCCGTGTCGACGCGGTAGCGTCGCCAATTGTGACGCCCGACCATGGCGACCCCGGCGATGCGCCGTCGACGCCTCCGCCGCTGCAGCCGCCCGTGCATCCGGCTCGTCCGTCCGCGGCCGAGCAGGCCCGCACGATCGCGGCGTCGACGAATGCCGCCACGTTGGCGACGCTGACCGCTGACGGTGACCCGTGGGCGTCGTTCGTGGCCTACGGCCTGCTGGACGGCAGACCTGTGCTGTGCCTGTCGAACCTGGCGGAGCATGGTCGTAACGTGACCGGCGACCCGCGGGCCAGCCTGTCGATCGTGGCGGCCAGCGGCGACACCGATCCGCTAGCCAGCAGCCGAATCACTTTGGCCGGCATCGTCTTCCAGCCCGCACCAGTTGATCGGGACGCGGTCCGCGCCGCCTACGTGGACGCGGTCCCGGCTGGGCAGATTTTCGCTGACTTCAGCGACTTCACCCTCTGGGTGTTGGACGTCCAACGGGTGCGCTGGGTGGGTGGTTACGGTCGGATGGATTCGGCCACCGGCGAGGAATACAACGCTGCGGCAGCGGATCCGGTGACCCCGGGTGCGGCCGGTGCGATAGCGCATTTGAATGCCGACCACGCCGACGCACTGGCCGCGATGGCTCGCGCATTCGGTGGCTATTCCGACACCGACGCCGCAGTGTGCACCGGTATCGACCGCTACGGCCTGGACATCCGGGTTCACACCCTGCGTGGAATCGCCTACACGCGCGTCGGTTTCCCGGAGCGACTGGACTCTCCCGGCCAATTGCGTTCAGTGACAGCCGAACTGGCCCGATCAGCTGCCGCCGGCAATCCCTAGTCGCAGTTCACACATACACCGGTCAACGACCGCTGCATGCCGCAAATGCAAAAGTTTCCTTCACGCCGGACATCGGCGGAACGCTTGCTGCTGAGGCGCACCCGAACCTTCGGGTGCTCGACATACCACGTTCCCGTCCGCTCACTGGGCCCGCGCTCGGCACCGCTGTCCGCGACGCCGGCGATCTCTTGTTCGGTGCTGAAACCAGTCGTGTAGCCGTCGTAAATATGCAGGTCGGGCAGACCGTCGCGCCTCGTGGCCACGACATACGGCTTGTCGGGACTGACGACCGCGCGGTATTCGGCGATACCGATCGCGGCGGTGACTCGGCGGATGAATTGGTGGTCTTCGGCCGGGATGTGTGCCCTCGCCATCGCTGCGAGCAGCGACTCCGGCGGTTGCTCTGCTGTGGTCACGTTATTCAACGATAAGCGGGACTGGCCGATCACGTCGGGCCCCCGGGCCGCGGTGCGACGACTCTTAATGAAGCCGTAGTCGGACGGCAGTCGCTGATTAACACGCCGAACATCTCGAACTCTTTGATGAACTCACTGCAGCTAACTCCATTCACGTGAAGTCAAATGTATCAGAATAAATCGCCTTGTGACGCCGCCAGCACCACAGCGTCAGCGAGAGCAAGTGCTATGTGAGCTCGAAATATTCTCGTCCTCGAAACCGGCAACCTGGATCGCAGTGACGGCGGACGTGATCGAGTCGCCGTCGCCCTTGCCGGCACGTGATCTAAAACACTGATGCTGCAACATGAAAACTCGCCAGCGTCCGAGGTTGGCTTGACAAGAGTCAAGCCAGCGGCGATCGTTATTGCTGTGGTCGCCAACCCGGGAGGAGTCTCGATGAGCGGATCAGTCGCGCCGACCCTGGTGACCGGTGCCACCGGACGTCATGGGTCCACCGGTGCACACGTTGCGCGCAGGTTGTGCGAAGTAGGCAGGCCGGTTCGGATCTTGGCGCGCACGCTCAGTGAGCGCACCGACGCCCTGGCTGCTCTCGGTGCGGACGTCGTCGTCGGAGACCTGCACGATCGGCGGACCCTGGTCACGGCGCTCGCGGACGTCGACTTGGCGTATTTCACGTACCCGGTCGACGCGGGCGTCGTCCCCGCCGCCGCCAACTACACGGCCGCGGTTCGCGAGACGCAGCGCCCGGTGCGAACCGTCGTGATGTCGATGGCGCCGGCACATCCACAACATCCCAGCGAACTCGGCCGTGCCCAGTGGCTGGCCGAAGAAGTGATGACCTGGGGTGGACTCGAGGTGCTGATCCTGCGGGTTGCCGCAACCTTCCACGAAAACATCATTGCGCTGCATGGCGATTCGATCAGACGAGACAACCTGCTGCGCAACAGTTTCAGTGACCAACCTGTCGGATGGATCAACGGCGGCGACGCTGGAGAAGTTGCGGTTGCCGCGCTGCTGCGGCCCGAGTTCTTCGACGGCCCGATCTGCTATCCCTCGGGATCGGAGCGGCTCAATCATCACCAGGTCGCCGAGATCCTCAGCCAGGAGCTCGAACGTCCGATCAACTTCGAACCGATTTCACCCGACCGGTGGCGAGAGGAGCTGCTCGGTGTTGCCGAGGATCACCCCGGCGGCGTCGTCAACCGAGCCATGGCCGGACATATCTCCAACGTCGGTGCCGCGGTCGCAGCCCGAGGCGCGCCGTCGGTCGACTTCACCGAATTGACCCGACTGATCAACCGAACCCCGGTGTCGCTACGGGAGTTCGTTCGCGCCAACCGTGCCGAACTGGAGGTAACACGATGACAGATACCGCAACGGCTCAATCGCAGAGCGGTCAGAACGGCCTGCTACGTACCCGGACGTTCAGCTGGGACGACCCGCTGACCGGCGCGCAGGCGGCCAGCGAGATGACCGGTCTGGAGTACCTTCGCGCCATGCAGGCCGGGACTCTGCCGGCGCCCCCACTGCTGCACACCTTGGACATGCGGGTGGAGTCGGTTGAGTCCGGCGTCGTGGTGTTTGGCATGACGCCATCGGAATTCCATTACAACCCAATCGGTTCGGTACACGGCGGGGTGTACAGCACGCTGCTGGACTCTGCTGCCGGCTGCGCGGTGCACAGTCTGCTGCCCGCCGGAACGGGCTACACCAGCCAGGACCTGTCGGTGCGCTTTCTCGGTGCGATCCGCGTGGATACCGGACCGGTCCGATGCACAGGCACCGTCCGCCATCTGGGCCGGCGAACCGCCTTGGCCGAAGCAACCTTGGAAACGACGGGTGGGAAGCTGTTGGCCACCGCGACAAGCAACTGCCTGATCCTGTCGGGGCGCTGAGGAGTACTTGTACCTTGTTCAGCCAAAAAGCAATGTTCACTGCGTATTTCAGGTCGGTCGTTCGCATCCGATCTGACTATGTAAAGGTATGGCCAGCAGGTACGGTGCTGGCATGAACGCAGCTTCTGACGCGATGATGCTGACGGGACGTCTGGCCGACGGCGACAGAACCGGCTACCGGGAAGTCTGCCCTATCGAACGCGCCTTGGACACCATCGGAACACGGTCGGCGCTCGTGTTGCTTCGCGAAGCCTTTTGGGGCACCAAGCGTTTCGAGGATTTCGCCCAGCGGGCGGGTTTCACCGAGCAAATCGCGGCGACGCGCCTCAAGCAACTGGTGGATGCCGGAGTTCTGGCCAAGCAGCCGTACAAGTCGCCGGGACAGCGCACTCGCTACGAGTACGTGCTCACCGGGCGTGGGCGACAGCTGTTTCCGGTATTGGTCAGCCTGGTCGAGTTCGGGATGCTGCTGCAGGGCGACGCGGGCCGGCTGGACCTGGTGCACGGTGACGGCTGCGGCGCGCCCTTGGTGACCCACGTGCAGTGCACCGAAGGCCACAGCGTGCAGCTCACCCAGGCGGAAGCGCGTATCCGTCCCAAACAAAAGCGCTGAGCGCCAGCGAAATGCAGCGGAGCACCGCTCCGGTTGGATTGAATAAAGCTCATGGTCGCTACATGGGTGGGCTTCGCGGTTGGTCTGCTTCTTGTATTTGCCACGCTGATGAGCGTGGCGGGCACGCTGGTCGTCCCGGGCGGTCAACTCCCCGGTCTCGCTGGATCGCATTCTCTCGTGGCAGGCGCCGATGTCGCTGCTGGTCCGGCTGGCTGTCTGGCTCGCAATGTTGATCGTCGGCTTCGCGCTGCTGTTGTTGCCGAGCATGAAAGGGCACCTGGGACAGGCCTTTTCTGAAGCAGGGTCCTCGGTGTTCACGCTTGGGTATGCGGTACCAGCCAGCGGTGACAGCACGACACTGGAGTACTTGGCCGCGTTCACCGGGCTGGTCGTGATCGGATTGCAGGTCGGCTACCTACCGACGCTGTACGCCGCGTTCAACAAACGCGAAACCGAAGTCACCCTCCTGACATCCCGTGCCGGGGTTCCGTCGTGGGGCCCGGAAATCCTGGCGCGCAGCCGGTGGGGAATTCAGGACGGCAACATCGCGCGAGTGCTGGAATCATTGTTCTTCTCCTGGGAGCGTTGGGCCGCAGAGGTGGCCGAATCGCACACCACCTATTTCACGTTGACCCGGTTCCGCTCACCGCGTCCGTTGTCGCACTGGTTGACGTCGCTGATCGCGGTGATGGACGCGGCCGCACTGCATCTTGCGCTGGTTCCGTCGAAGGAGCCCAAACTCGCACCCCGACTGGCACTTCGGATGGGCTTCATGGCGTTGGGTCAGATTGCCAGGACGATGCGCGAGCCGGTGCCCGACGAGCCTAACCCGAATACGCCAATATCGTTGACATATGAGGACTTTCAGCAGGCGACCGCCATGTTGCGCGAGGTCGACTATCCCATCGAACGCTCCGACGAAGAAGCGTGGCCGCACTTTCGGGGCTGGCGGGCCAACTACGACGCGATCGCGCTGCTGCTGGCCAAACGACTCGATGCGCCTCCGGCGTTATGGACCGGAACGAGGCGCTGGCCGTCGACCCCGATAGCGCCTCGCCGTCCGCAGGTGATGATGACCCCTGACGGCCGCTGGAGACGGGCGTAGGGTACCGCCGCATGAAGCGTCCGCGACGCGGTCTGGGTTGGCTGGGCATCGATGTTGTCTGCGTGCTGGTTTTCTGTGCCGCTGGGCGGCGCAGTCACGACGAGGGGCTCAACGTCGCAGGCATCGCCACGACGGCGTGGCCCTTCCTGAGCGGCACCGCGCTGGGGTGGCTGGTATCGCGGGCCTGGCGGCGGCCGACGGCGCTGTATCCCACTGGTGTGGTGGTCTGGCTCTGCACGGTCGCGGTCGGGATGCTGCTGCGCAAGGCCACCTCTGCCGGCGTGGCCGCGAGTTTCGTGGTGGTGGCGTCATCGGTCACCGCGGTGCTGTTGCTGGGTTGGCGAGCGTCGACGCGGCTGATGCGACGCGCAGACGGGTCGGCGTGACCTGTGACCCGGACAGACAACGACACCTGGGGCCCGGCCACCGGCGTCGGCACCACCGCCACCTTGGTCGCGACCGCGCGGGCCCTGGCAAATCGGGCGGGGCTGATCAGCGACCCGTTCGCCGCGCCGCTGGTCAGCGCGGTGGGGATGGACTTCTTCACCAAGGTGGCCAGCGGCGAACTGGCACTGAGCGATCTCGGTGACGACAACGGATTGGCTTTGCTCACAGACCTTTTCGCGGTCCGCACCCGTTTCTTCGACAACTTCCTCACCGACGCCTGCCGGGCCGGCATCCGGCAGGCGGTGATCCTGGCCTCGGGGCTGGACGCTCGCCCGTACCGGCTGTGGTGGCCGGCCGGCACTACCGTCTTCGAGATCGACCAGCCGCAGGTGATCGACTTCAAAACTCAGACCCTGCGCGGCCTGAACGTCACGCCGAGCACCAACCGGCGCGCGGCGGGTATCGACCTTCGGCGCGACTGGCCCGAGGCGTTGCGGCGGCTCGGCTTCGACGCCGGCCAGCCCACCGTGTGGATAGCCGAAGGACTGCTCATCGGATTCCTGCCGGCGGCCACCCACGACCGACTGCTCGACAACGTCAACGCGCTGAGCGCGCCGGGCAGCCGGGCGGCGGTCGACTATCTGCCGGAGCGGCAGCGGCCGGCGATGAGCCAGGAACACGCCCTAGCGAATCGCTGGCGAAAATTCGGTTTCACCGGCGACTTGGCCGAGCTGACCTATCACGATGAGCACCATGACGCCGCAGAATCGCTGGCTGCGCTCGGCTGGAGAACCGTGGTGACCGATCTGGGTGACCTTTTCACCGCGACCGGACTTCCGGGTTTGCGTCGTCAGGATCTTAAAGAAGCGCCGGTCGCAGGCCGCTATGTACGCGCGATATTGACCTGACACGCCGGAATGCGTCGGATGACGACACGTTAGACATGTAGTGATGCCTCGACACCCTGCACCGCCCCAGACACTCCGCTTCGTGGCGGTGGCTTTCGACGATCCGCGGGCTCAGCCACTGCTGGACGAGTTGGCCGTCGAGTACGCGCAGCGCTATGAAAGCACGCCGCCGACCATCATGACGTGGTTGACGTCGGTCCCGGTTGCCGAATTCGCGCCCCCCGACGGGGGTTTTCTCATCGGCGAGATAGCCGGCACCCCGGTCACCGGCGGCGCGTTCCAGCGCTTCGACGCCGAGACAGCGGAGCTCAAGCGGGTCTGGACCGATCGGGCGCATCGCCGCCGCGGGTTGGCCAGCGCGCTGGTGGTGGAGTTGGAACGCGTCATCGCCGCCCGCGGCTACCGGCGGGTGTACCTGACGACGGGCCATCGCCAGCCCGAGGCCGAGGCGTTGTACGAATCGACCGGCTACACGCGCCTTGCCGAGCCGCTGCCGTCGCGCGGACCGGTGTTCCCGATCGCTTTCGTCAAGGACCTCCAGTGACCGACCCATTGCGGCTCGGCGTTGCGCTCGACGGCTACGGCTGGCATCCGCAGGCGTGGCGCAGCACGCTGGCCGCCGAACCCGCGACCGGATCGGTGCTCAGCGGCCGGTACTGGGCCGACCTGGCGTCCACTGCAGAGCGCGGCCTGCTGGACTTCCTCACTATCGACGACACCCTGATGCCACAGCCCGGACGCCGCGAACCCATCAGCCCGCGACGGCTGGCCGGTCGCGGCGACGCCGTCCTGATCGCCGCGCGCATCGCACCGGTCACCCGGCACATCGGGTTGATCCCGGTGGCGACCGTCACCCACACCGAGCCGTTCCACGTCTCCAAGGCCATCGCCAGCCTGGATCACATCTCGCACGGCCGGGCGGGTTGGCAGCCACGGGTGAGCTCCACGGCCCACGAGGCCGCGTTGTTCGGCCGGCGCCCCGCCGCCCACGATGGCGACGAGCTGTTCGACGAGGCCGCCGACGCTGTCGAAGTGGTGCGCCGGTTGTGGGACAGCTGGGAGGACGACACGATCATCCGCGACGCGGCCACCGGCCGCTACATCGACCGGAACAAACTGCACTATGTCGATTTCCGCGGGAAGTATTTCTCGGTGAAGGGCCCGTCGATCACCCCGCGGCCGCCGCAGGGCCAGCCGGTGGTGGCCGCGCTGGCACACGCGCCACGCATCTACGAATTCGCCGCCACCAGTGCCGATCTCGTCTTCATCACGCCGACCGACGATGCGACACTCGCCACCATTCTCGACGAGGTCAAGGCGGCGGGCGGGCAGCACCTGAAGGTCTACGCCGATGTGGTGGTGACGTTCGGCGGCAACACCGAATTCGGCTCTGATGCACTAATTTTCGACGGCAGTCCGGCCGACGTGGTCGACCTGCTGCTGGGGTGGCAGCGCGGAGGCATCGACGGGGCGCGGCTGCGACCGGCCGTCAACGCCACCGACCTGCCGGTGATCGTCGACGAAGTGGTGCCACTGCTGCAGCGGGCCAACGTGTTCCGCACCGGCTACACCGATGGCGAGACGCTGCGTCGGCGACTCGGTCTGCCGATCGCGCCCAATCGATATGCCGAGGTGAACCCGTGACGACCCCCCTGTCGATCCTGGACCTGTCGCCGATCAGCGACGGCAGTGACGCCGCGACGGCGTTGCGCAACACGGTCGATCTCGCCCAACGCGCCGAACAGTGGGGATATCGCCGGTTCTGGATCGCCGAACACCACTTCGTCGGCGTCGCCAGTTCGGCGCCCGCGGTATTGATCGGACAGATTGCGGCCGCTACCAAAACAATTCAGGTCGGGGCGGCTGCCGTGCAGCTGAGTCATACCACGGCTGCGGCGGTGGTCGAGAGCTTCGGCATGCTCGAGGCGTTCTATCCCGGCCGGATCGACCTCGGCGTGGGCCGCGGGCAGCGGCGTGACACTGGCTTCAAACCGAAACCGCCGTCGGCCAAGAAGGACCGTCCGCCACGGCAGTGGCGCGAAGTCGATGGCGTGGTGATCCCGCTGCCGTTCGACCTGCGCGGGTTGCTCGACACCGATCGGGTGCAGGCGACGATGGGGATCCTGCAGCAGCCCGAGGCGGTGTCGCCCGACTTCGCCGACCAGCTCGGCGACATCCTCGCGATGCTCGACGGCTCCTACGAGGTCGACGGATTCGACGTGCACGCGGTGCCGGGGGAGCGATCCGGGTTGAGGCCGTGGATCTTCGGCAGCACGCGCGGCCAGAGTGCGAGGCAGGCCGGCGCGCACGGCCTGCCGTTCGTCGCGAGCTACCACATCACTCCGGCCACCGCGTTGGAAGCCATTGAGGCATACCGCGATACGTTCGTTCCGTCGGCGACACTGCAACAGCCCTACGTCGTAGTGTCCGCTGACGTCGTCGTCGCCGAAGACAGCGCCACCGCGCGGCGACTGGCCGCCGGCTACGGACAGTGGGTGTATTCCATCCGGACCGGGGTGGGCGCGGTGCCCTACCCGCGCCCGGATCATTGCCGGCCGATCACTGAAGAGCAGCTGCCCGTGGTCAAAGACCGACTGGAGACCCAATTCGTCGGCGATCCGGACGAGGTCGCCGAGCGGTTGTCCGCGCTGCAGCGACTGACCGGCGCGGACGAGCTCGTCGTCACGTCGGTGACTCATGACCATCAGGATCGGCTACGCTCGCACGAATTGCTGGCCCGGCGCTGGAGAATCAGCCAATGACTGCCGTTCGAGAAGGAAAGCACCGCAAGCCCATTCACCTGGCTGCTCACTTTCCCGGCGTCAACAACACCACCGTGTGGACCGATCCGGCATCGGGCAGTCAGATCGAGTTCGACTCGTTCGTGCACATGGCCCGCACTGCCGAACGCGGTCTGTTCGACTTCTTCTTCCTGGCCGAGGGACTGCGGCTGCGCGAGCATCGCGGCCAGATCTACGACCTCGACGTGGTGGGCCGCCCGGACACCTTCACCGTGCTGGCCGCACTGGCCGCCGTCACCGAGCGGCTGGGTCTGACCGGAACCATCAACACCACGTTCAACGAGCCCTTCGAGGTGGCAAGGCAATTCGCCACCCTGGACCACCTGTCCGAGGGTCGTGCGGGGTGGAACATCGTCACCTCGTCGGACGCGTTCACCGGTGAGAATTTCCGGCGCGGCGGTTTCCTCGGCCACGCCGACCGCTATCAGCGGGCCGAGGAGTTCCTCAACGTGACGCGCGACTTCTGGGACAGCTGGGCGCCCGACGCTGTGCTGGCCGACGTCGACGCCGGAACGTACGTCGACCCCAGCCGCGTCGCGACGGTCGACCACCACGGTGCGCAGTTCGATGTACACGGAGTCGCAACGTTGCCCGCCGGCCCGCAGGGGCATCCAATCTTGTTACAGGCCGGCGATTCCGACGAGGGCCGGAACTTCGGCGCGCACTACGCCGACGCCTTGTTCACCCTGCACTCGACGTTGGAAGCCGGTCAGCGCTACTACGCCGACGTGAAGGGCCGGGCGGTGTCCTACGGCCGAAATCCCGACCAGCTCAAGGTGTTTCCGGCAGCAACGTTTGTGCTCGGGGACAGCCTCGCCGCGGCGCAGGAGAAGGCGCGGTACATCCAGCACCAACAGGTAAGCGGTCCGACGGCGATTGCGATGCTCGAACGGATCTGGGGCCGTGACCTTTCCGGGTACGACCCGGACGGGCCGCTGCCTGAGGAGGATCCGACCGGCGACGTCAGCATCACCCAGGGCCGCGTCCACCACGGCGACCCGATCGAGGTCGCTCGCAGCTACCGCGAACGGGCGCAGGCCGAGAACCTGTCGATCCGCGAACTGGTCATCGCCGTCACCAGCCGTCAGCAGTTCGTGGGCACCGCCGATCAGATCGCCACCGAGATCTACCAGTACATCCAGGCCGACGCGTGCGACGGGTTCATTCTGGTGCCGCACCTGACGCCGCACGGTCTGGACGACTTCGTCGACCACGTGGTGCCGCTATTGCAGGAGCGTGGCGGGTTCCGTACCGAATACCGCGGTCACACACTGCGAGACCACCTCGGACTGGCGAAAGAGCCGTAGCCGGGACGTTACGTCACACCAACCTCAGGAGTTTCTACGAGTTGGCATGTAGTGGCTTTCTGGTTCGACGACGCATGCGATATCACCGAACCGGTGGGACAGTTGGACGAACCGCCGACCTATCGGCCTGTTCGACGGGTGATATCGAATATGGGCACGT
>JBAWAV010000361.1:0-3098 GCA_049589475.1 Mycobacterium sp. | reverse complement strand
GCCACTGCGGGAACGCATTTGACCACGGCACACCGAAGTTCGAGACATACCACCAGCCGTTGACGCTGGCCAGCGACAACGCCACCATGAACAGCACCAGCGCCGCGAACATCGTCCGGTTGCGCCGCGAGCGCATGGCCGCTGCGGTCACCGCGACCGCGGCGAGCGCCCCGAGCGAGCCGGCCAGCCCGGCGAACACACCGAAGTGGTGCGTCCACTTGGTGGGGGTGAACATCATCGCGATGAACGAGATGATGGTGATGCCGACGATGCGACGGCTGGGCCCGGCCGCGGTGCCGGGTATTCGGCCCTTGCGCAGCGACATGGCGACGGTCACCGCAAGAGCGACCAACAGCGCCAACAGCGCGAACCGACGGGCGACCGATCCGTCCGGGCTGGCCATGAACAACCGCTCGTAGCGCAGGTGTTCGTCGAACCAGCTCAGGCTGGGGCCGAGAGCCCGCTTGAGCGCGGTCGCCTGCAGCTCACCGGCCAGGGTTTGGTCGCGGAAGATCAGGATCGTGGTGACAGTGGCCGCGGCCAGGATCGGCGCCAGCAGCGGCAGCACACCGAACCGCCGGGAGCGGCGGTGCACGATCGTGCGCAGCGGGCCGATCGCCACCAGCAGCGCACCGATCGAGGCGATACCGGTGGGCCCGGAGAACAGCGTCAGCGCGCCGATGATGCAGGCGGCTGCCACCGGCAACAACCGACTGGTGGCCACCGCGCGCTCCACCGAACACCAGGTCAGCAGGATGCCCACCGCGATGATCGGCTCCGGCCGCAGACCGTTGTCCAGCGGCAGCCACACCGCCAGGAACATGCCCGCCGCGGTCCACGCCGCCGCTCTGCTGGTCTTGACCGCATGCCCCAGCCGCGGGATCACCTCCCGGCTCGTCACCCACCAGCAGGCCAGCGCCATGAGCAGGGTGGGCAACCGCATCCAGATGCTGGCGGTGGTGACGTGGGCCCACAGCGCCAGCAGGTCGTAGTACCAGCCGAACGGCGCCTCGGGCGTGCCCAGCCAGCGGTAATAGTTGGCCATGTAACCGGCGTGTTCGGACACCCGTGCCATGGTCAGGATGTAACCGTCGTCGGCGGTGTTGGCTCCGACGAAATGCCACCACACCAGCACCAGCGTGACCAGGCCGTCCAGCCCGCTGATCGACCACCAGCGCGACGGCAGGAAGCGCCGGTGCCGGGTGCCGTCGGAGGTGTCCAGAATGTGCAGCGCGATCAGCGCAGCGATGGTCGACGCCACCCCGAGCACCATCGCGGCCATCTTCAGCGCCGTCGGCGAGCTTCTGTAGCGGGTGTCGACGGTCGCGGAGAACGTCAAACCTGGCGGGGCCGGTCCGCTCAGATCGGTGAACACCCCGACGATCTGCGGCCGGAAGTCGTAGCCGCTGCGCTCACCGCGCAAGGGCGCGCCGGGATGCTCGGAGTTGCCGTCTTGGTTGAGTCCGACGAACTCGCCGGTGACCCGGTCGGCGTGAGCGGAGAACACCACTTTCTGGCAGGCGCTGCTGAGCACTTGGCTCAGCGGCGCAGCGACGACCGGGACGTTGCGCACGATCAGCACCAGGTCGTCGTTGACTCGCTCCATCAGAAGTCCGCGGTCTACGGCCTTGGGCGCCTGCTTGGGCACTGTCGACAACAGGACCGTCTTGCCGTTGCCGGTGAGGCCGGCGGCGGCCTGGCACGGCACGCTGATGTTGAGTTCGGTGGCCACATAGCCGATCAGCGGGGCTTCGACGCTGCTGAGCACGCCGTTCTGCGGCCAGTTCAACTGCGCGGTGGTCTGTTTGACCGGCAGCAGTGGTGTTGCGAGCGCCAGCAGGGCTCCGAGCAGACCGGCGACGACAGCGACGATCCTGGCGGTCCGGTACTTCGGGTCCGCCTCGCTGTCGCTCACGGACCTTGATGCTAATTGCTCGGTATCTGCCGCTTCGGTAGCCATCAGGGTTTGCGGACGGCCAGCACGAAGGGGCCGATCTTGGTCACGGTGAACCGCGGGTCGGCGAACATCGACGCGTTCAGCTCCACGGTGTAGCGGCGCACGTTGGGCTGGTTGGGGTAGACGTCTTCGGCCAGTCTTAGCGTGTAGGTGCTTGACTCACCCGCCGAACCGCCGTGCCGCATCAGGAACACCGTCGGCGGCGCCCACGGCAGCGCGTCCAGCGCGTGGACGAACGCGTCGGGCGCTTTGAGCTTGGACCAGCTCTTGATCGCCGCCGCCCGGTTGTCGAACTGAGCGAGCGGGTTGGCGTAGTGCGACGTCAGGCCCTGGAAGCCGTAGTAGGGGTAGTAGGACAGGAAGCTGTAGTCCGCCGTCAGCACCACGGTCTCGTCGCGTGGTTTGCCGGTCGCCCGGGTGATCGCGGTGTCGATCTCCGCGTAGAACTTCTCTGAGCTCGGCGGACGACGGTCGCCGCGTTGGCCGTGGCCGTCGGTGTCGGTGTAGGCGATCGTCAGGTCGGGCCGCAGCACGTCGGGGATGTCCTGGCTGAACGCGATCGCCCCGGCCAGCCCAACCGACGCCGCGACCGGCAGCACGGCCCGGCCCCAGGCATGCCCGCGGCCGCGGGCTTTCACGGCGAGCGTCAGCTCGACGAAGCCGAAGACGCCCGCGGTGGCCAGCAGCACGGTCAGCGTCGGCTGCAGCCGGAAGGACAGCAGCGTGGTGCGCGCCAGCGTCGCCAGCATCGACAGCAGCGACCACAGGTAGACGGCGAGCACGCCCATCGCCAGGCCGGCTGCCCGCACCGACGAGCGGGCCCGGATGACCAGCCACAGCGTGCCGAGCATGCACAGCGCGCCGAGCAGGGTGAACTGCAGCATCGGGAAGGTCAACTCGGCGCCGTCGGCAGGCAGGTAGTGCGACGCGCTGCCGGTGTTGCTGACGGGGTCACGCATCGCGCGCAACACGAACGGCAGCCAGGTGGTCGCCCCTATCGCCGCCGCGATCACGGCGATCACCGCGAGCCGGACCAGCGGGTCGACAGCGGACTTGGCGCCGAGCTTCCAGCGGGCCACGACCAGCCCCGTGGCCATCAGCGCCGCGGCGAACGCACTGTATAGGAACAGCAGCGTGTAGA
>JBAWAV010000360.1:0-11723 GCA_049589475.1 Mycobacterium sp. | reverse complement strand
GGCTACCTGTTCGTCAGCGGGCGCAGCGACGACACCATCATCCGGGGTGGTGAGAACATCGCACCCGCCGAACTGGAAGACGTGCTGGTCGAACACCCGCACGTCCATCACGTCGCGGTGGTCGGGGTCGACGATCCGCAGTGGGGTCAGGCGATTGTCGCGGTCGTGGTGCCGGTCGCCGGCATCGACCCCGATCCCGAGGAATTGCGCGAACACGTCCGTAAGAGTTTGCGGGGGTCACGCACCCCCGACCGGGTAGTCTTTCGCGACGAGCTGCCCACCAACGCGACGGGCAAAGTGCTTCGCCGCGACATCGTCGAAGAGCTTCGCGCCGCACCGGCCGAGCAGTAATCGAACCGAGGATCGAGATCATGATCAAGAACGGAACCCGTCTGGCCAGCCAGGTGTGTGACACCCAGGTCATCGTCGTGCGGAGCGCGGACAGTCTCGGCGATCTGCGCTGCGGGGGCGCGCCGATGGTGGGGCTGGACGCCGAGCGTTCGGGTGAATTGGATCCGGCCTTCGCCGACGGCAGCGTGATGGGCAAGCGATACGTGGACGAGACCGGCGCCGAGGTGCTGGTGACCAAGGCGGGCGCCGGAACATTGGCCGTGGGGCAGACCGCGCTGAGCCTCAAAGAAGCCAAGCCGCTGCCGGCCTCGGACTAGCCTGATCTAGCTCTTAGTAGTGCCGGACAGGTCGTTGCGTCGGACGAATTCCCTAGCCTTGACCAGGAATTCAAGCTGGTCGTAGACCTTGTGCAGCGGGTCGCTGCTGCGGGCCGACCGGCACAGCACGACAGCGCCTTCCAGTGCCGCGATAGACATCACCGCGAGCGACTCAGCATCCGGTTCTGGGAAGCCGTCGGCGACGAACGCCCACGTCAACGCGGTGCGCCAGTGCGCGAAGATCCGCGCGGCTTCCGCGGCCAATGGAACTTCGTCTTCGGCCGAGCCGATCGCCGCGGCCACCACCGGACAGCCGGCATTGAAGTCGCTGTCGGCGAGCACCCGTTCCCAGAATTTGACGAATTGCTGGATCAGCACCTTCGCGCCTTGGCCGGCGGCATCGTCGATATCGGCGGTGATCGCCTCGCCGGCGTAGTGGAGAGCCTCGGCGAGGATCTGGTTGCGGCCGTTGGGGAAGTGGTAGTAGACCGAGCCGCGGGGTGCTCCGCTGCGGGTGAGCACCTCGTCGATCGTCACGCCTGCGGCGCCGCGTTCGCGCATCACTTCAGCGGCGCTGATCAGCATCTTGGTTCGGGTATCGCCCCGCTTCTTACGGGCATGCGCCACCAACGTCATGGTCGTGTCCGACAACTGTCAGGCCGCGCGCGAGTCACGCAGCTGCGCCATCCGCCAGTGGATCGCCCGCGGATTGAACCGTATGGAACGCAGCGGCTTGCGGCGCACGTCAGACATCTCCCCGCTGAACCGGTACCCGGCGACATTCAGTTCGACGATCAGCATGATCTGCTCCTGGGCCGATGACTATGCAATGAACCATATAAGACTGTTGTCCAGTTAGCAAACGCTGGGCTCCGGGCGCAGGTCAGCGCACTCATATCGCGCAGCTAAGTTATTCAGGACGGCGACCGGCGTGGGTCCCTTGATTCTGAAATATGCCCAATTGCATATTCATGGGGCCCGGGCGGACCGGCGCTACTGTCTGACTTGCTTTTGGCCGTACCGGGCGCAGCGTCGTCCGACTAGGCTCGATGGAGCCGATCCGGGAGGCGTAGCCATGGGCCACTACAAAAGCAACGTCCGCGATCTGGAGTTCAACCTGTTCGAAGTGCTGGCTTTGGACAAGGTGCTGGCCGATGACGCATTCGGCGACCTGGACGGCGAATCGGTGCAGCAGATGCTGTCCGAGGCCGCCCGGTTGGCCGAAGGGCCGGTGGCCGAGTCGTTCGCCGAAAGCGACCGCCATCCGCCGACGTTCGACCCCGACACTCATGTCGTCACCCTGCCTGACCCGTTCAAGAAGTCGCTGCACGCGTGGCGGGAGGGCGAATGGTTTCGCGTCGGGCTCGACGAAGCAGTCGGTGGGGTGCCGGCGCCGTCGATGGTGCAGTGGGCCGTCAACGAGTTGGTGCTCGGCGCAAACCCGGCGGTCTTCATGTACGTGGCGGGGCCGTTTATGGCGAACATCCTCTACGGCATCGGCAATGAGCAGCAACAACATTGGGCGTCGCTCGCTATCGACCGCAACTGGGGTGCCACCATGGTGCTCACCGAACCCGACGCCGGGTCCGACGTCGGCGCCGGGCGCACCAAGGCGATCGATCAGGGCGACGGTACGTGGCACATCGACGGCGTCAAGCGGTTCATCACCAGCGGCGACAGCGATGACGTGTTCGAGAACATCCTGCACCTGGTGCTGGCCCGGCCCGAGGGCGCCGGGCCGGGGACCAAGGGGCTGAGCCTTTTCCTGGTGCCCAAGTTCCTGCTCGACCCGCAGACCGGCGAGCCGGGGGAGCGCAATGGGGTGTTCGTCACCGGCGTGGAACACAAGATGGGCTTGAAGGTCTCGGCCACCTGCGAATTGACGTTCGGTCAGCATGGCGTCCCGGCGACGGGCTGGCTGGTCGGCGACCGCCACAACGGCATTGCGCAGATGTTCAAGATCATCGAGTATGCGCGAATGATGGTGGGCACCAAGGCTATCGGGACCTTGTCGACGGGCTACTTGAACGCCCTGGACTACGCGAAGACACGCGTCCAGGGCGCCGACCTCACCCAGATGACCGACAAGACCGCGCCGCGGGTCACCATCATCCATCATCCCGACGTGCGCCGCGCTCTGCTGACGCAGAAGGCCTACGCCGAAGGGCTCCGCGCGCTGTACCTCTTCACCGCGGCTCACCAGGACCCGTCGGTCGCAGCGGTCGTATCGGGCGCTGATGCCAAAATGGCCGACAAGGTCAACGACCTGCTGTTGCCGATCGTCAAAGGGGTTGGCTCAGAACGGGCCTACCAATGCTTGACCGAGTCGCTGCAGACGCTCGGCGGGTCCGGCTTCCTGCAGGACTATCCGATGGAGCAGTATATTCGCGACGCCAAGATCGACAGCCTCTACGAAGGCACCACCGCGATTCAGGCCCAGGACTTCTTCTTTCGCAAGATCGTCCGCGACCACGGTGGCGCGCTGAACCACCTTGTCACCCAGATCGAGGCATTCATCGGTAGCGCCGACGCCCGTCCCGAACTGGCCGACGCCCGCACGCATCTGGCCACCGCGCTCGAAGACCTGCAAGCCTGGGTCAGCACCATGACTGGTTATCTGATGGCCTCGCAGGAAGACGCCCGCGAGCTCTACCGCGTGGGTTTGGAGTCGGTGCGATTCCTGCTCGCGGTCGGTGATCTGCTGATCGGATGGCTGCTGCTTCGGCAGGCGGAGGTCGGGCTGATCGCGCTCGACGGTGATCCCGGCCCGGCGGACAGCGCGTTTTACGCCGGAAAAATCACCACGGCAAAGTTTTTCGCCAAGAACGTGCTGCCGCGGCTGACCGCAGAACGCGAGATCGCGGCGAACGTCGATCTCGCGGTCATGCAGTTGAGCGAAGACGCGTTCTAGCGCTGCAAAGCCGCCGAATGTCACGCCAGAGTGGCGCTGGTCGCCGAACGTCACGCTGCCCTGACGCTCGAGGAGCCTCAGGCGTCGAGTGTGTAGCCCATCGGCATCAGCACGCTCTTCTGCTGAGTGAAGTGCTCGACGCCCTCCGGACCGTTCTCGCGGCCGATACCCGAGTTCTTGTAGCCGCCGAACGGGCAGCACGGATCGAAGGCGTACCAGTTGATGCCGTAGGTGCCGGTGCGAATCCGCTCGGACACCTTGATGCCACGCGGTACATCGGCCGTCCAGACGCTGCCGGCCAGGCCATACGCCGAGTCGTTGGCGATCTCGATCGCTTCTTCTTCGGTCTCGTAAGGGATGATGCTGAGCACCGGCCCGAAGATCTCCTCCTGGGCGATCGTCATCTTGTTGTCGACGTCGGCGAACACCGTGGGCTGCACGAAGAAACCGGAGTCCAGTCCTTCGGGGCGTCCGCCGCCGCACACCAGCCGAGCGCCCTCGTCGATGCCCTTGGCGATGTAGCCCTCGACCCGTTCCCGCTGCTTCGCCGAGATCAGCGACCCCACCTGGGCACCCGGGTCCGACGGCAGTCCCACCGGTAGCGATTGGGCGAAAGCGCTTACCGCATCAACGATTTCGTCGTAGCGCGAGCGTGGCGCCAGGATGCGAGTCTGCGCCACACAGGCCTGCCCGGTGTTCATGATCCCGGAGAACACCAGCATCGGGACCGAGGCGGCCAAATCGACGTCGTCGAGGAGAATGGCCGCCGATTTCCCGCCGAGCTCAAGGGTGCACGGCTTGAGCATGTCCGCGGCGCGCTTGCCGATCTCCTTGCCGACGGCCGAGCTGCCGGTGAACGAGAAGATGTCGATGTCGGGGTTGGACGTCAGTGCCTGTCCGGTCTCGATCCCGCCGGGAACAATCGACAGCACACCTTCGGGCAGGCCGGCCTCGGCGAACGCTTCCGCCAAAGCGTTTGCGCTCAGCGGTGTTTCGGCGGCCGGCTTGAGGACCACCGTGCAACCGGCCAGCAGCGCCGGGCCCAGCTTGTTGATCGCCAGGAAGAGCGGCACGTTCCACGCGACGATCGCACCGACCACGCCGAGTGGCTCACGATGCACGATGGTCTGCCCGTAGCCGCCGGTGCGGACCTCCTGCCACTTGACCTGATCGACGGCAGGGCCCGCGAAAAAGTTCAGGCACCCGATTCCACTCATCCACTGCATCGTCTCGACGCTGAGGGGCGGTTGACCGGTCTCGAGCCCGAGCAGCTTGACGAACGCGTCCTTGCGCTCTTCGAGCAGCTTGAGCGCGTTGCCGATGACGGCCGCGCGTTCCTTCGGCGGCGTCGTGGGCCACGGCCCGTGGTCGAATGCGTTACGGGCCGCCGCGACGGCGGCATCGACGTCGGCCGGCGCCGCCAGGGGCACCTTGCCCACGTACTCGCCGGTGGCCGGACAGTGCACCTCTATGACGTCGGACGTCGACGGCTCGGTCCACTTGCCGCCGATGAAAAGCTTGTCGTATTCGGTCTTCGCCTCATCGCTCATGGCCGCCACCCTACCCAAGCAATCGCAGAACGAGAACACGTTTCAGTCAAGAGCTGACGACGTCCGACTAAGGCCGTAGCACCAGCACCAGATTGCTCACCAAGAACTCACGTAGCAGGGGCACTGACATCAGCCACCACGCCCATCGTGGGTGGTAGCGGGGAAACGCGCCGACAAGCGCGCCGGTGCTGGTAGCCCAATCCAGACCCTCGGCCACCGAGACGGCGAACAACGACGAGCCGTAGTCATTCTTTGCCCGGCGGCCGTGCTTGCGGGCAAAGCGGTCGGCGGCGCGGGCCCCGCCGAGATAGTGGGTCAGGCCCATTTCGTGGCCACCGAACGGGCCCAGCCACACCGTGTAGGACAACACCACCAGGCCGCCGGGCCGGGTGACCCGCAACATCTCCGCGCCGAGCTGCCAGGGCCGCGGCACATGCTCGGCGACGTTGGAGGACAGGCAGATGTCCACGCTGTCGTCGGCGAACGGCAGTGCCATTCCCGACGCCCGAACGAATGTCCCGGCCTGCCCTTCGAAAGCCATTCCGTCACTGTGCATCTCGGTCGGATCCGGTTCGACCCCAAGATAGCGGACGCCGGCCTCGGCGAACGCCGCCGCAAAGTAGCCCGGCCCGCCGCCGACGTCGAGCAGGGTGCGGCCGGCCACCGGGCCGCCGTTGATGCCCCGCCACAGGTCGCCGATCATCGTGGCGGTGTCGACTGCCAGCACTCCGTAGAAGCGGGCCGGATCCGGCTGCTCGTAGCGGAACTCCGACAGCAGCCTCAGCGAGCGGGACAACGTCGCCCGCTGCGCGAAGACCTCCGTCACGGCCACCGGCCAACCCTAAGCCGGGGCATCGCTAGGCTGACATGATGTCTGGTCTGCGCTCAGTGCTGCTGCTGTGCTGGCGCGACACCGGCCACCCCCAGGGCGGCGGCAGCGAGACCTACCTCCAACGCATCGGCGCCCAACTGGCCGCATCCGGCGTCGCGGTCACATTGCGCACGGCGCGCTACCCCGGCGCGCCGCGCCGTGACGTCGTCGACGGTGTCCGGATCATTCGCGCGGGCGGACGCTACTCGGTCTATGTGTGGGCGATGCTGGCGATGACGGCTGCCCGGCTGGGTCTCGGACCGTTACGGACCGTCCGGCCGGATGTCGTGGTCGACACCCAGAACGGCATCCCGTTTCTGGCCCGGCTGATCTACGGCAGGCGAGCCGTGGTGCTGGTGCACCACTGTCACCGTGACCAGTGGCCGGTGGCCGGCCGGGTGTTGAGCCGGGTCGGCTGGTTCGTCGAATCGTGGTTGTCGCCGAGGCTGCATCGTGGCAACCAGTATGTGACGGTGTCGCTGCCGTCGGCCCGCGACCTGGTCGGCCTGGGTGTCGACAACGAGCGAATTGCCGTGGTGCGCAACGGGCTCGACAAGGTGCCTACGCCGCCGCCAGCCGGTTCGCGGGCGGTGTCGCCGCGGGTTCTGGTGTTGTCCCGGCTAGTGCCGCACAAGCAGATCGAGGACGCACTGGCGGCGGTCGCGCAACTTCGCGAGACGATTCCCGGTGTGCATCTCGACGTCGTCGGCGGCGGATGGTGGTCGCAGCGCTTGGTCGATCACGCGGAGCGGCTGGGGATCAGGGAAGCGGTGACTTTTCACGGTCATGTCGATGACGCCACCAAACACCATGTCATCCAACAGGCTTGGGTGCATGTGCTGCCATCGCGCAAAGAAGGTTGGGGTCTGGCCGTGATCGAGACTGCGCAGCACGCGGTGCCCACCATCGGTTACCGGTCCTCCGGCGGGTTGGCCGACTCGATCATCGACGGGGTGACCGGTGTGCTGGCCGACAACCACGATGACTTGGTGAATCGGCTGCAGCAATTACTGGCCGATCCGGTGCTGCGCGATGAACTCGGCGCAAAGGCGCAGGCGCGCAGCGCCGAATTCTCTTGGCGGCAAAGTGCACACGCGATGCGGACGGTCCTGCAGTCGGTCATGACCGGCGGCCGCGTCAGCGGGGTGGTCTAGCGCTCACCGAAAGTGAGCTGTTGCAGCACGCGCAGGAAGACGCCGCGGTCACCGGCTGAAAGGTGTGCCAGCCACCGCTCCTCGCCGCGCTGAATGTCCGCCTGCACCGCGTTTTTGATCGAGCGACCCGACTCGGTGATGGCCAGTAGGCGCGCGCGGCGGTCGTCGGGATCGGGAACCCGCTCGATGTAGCGGTGTTTCTGCAACTCATCGAGCACAGGGATGATGCGTGTCTTGTCGGCGCCAATCGATTCGGCCAGCGCCGCCTGGGTGCGAATCGGCGAATTGTCCAGGGCGCTCAGCACGATGTAGGCCCACATTGACAGTCCATGCGCGTCGAGCACCGGCTGCTCGGCTGCCACGGTCTCCCGGGTGAGCTGCGCCAGCATCGCAGCGAGATCGGGTCGCCTCGGCCTCCGTGCCATGCCGCGATGATAGTGCTTGACATATCGTATGCATACACACATAATATGCCGATGTATACTAACGTGGATCTTCGCGCTACCCATCGAATGGCCGTGCTCGCTTCCATGGATGCGGTCTCGTCCGTTACGCCCGCCGATCTGTCGAGGCCGACGCCATGCGCCGGCTGGAATCTCGCCGACTTGCTCGCCCATATGACCGTGCAGCACCGTGGGTTTGCCGCCGCCGCAAACGGTCAAGGCGCCGACCCGGCGGTATGGCAACCCGCTACCGTCGCCGACGCCATCGCCTCCGATCCCGCGGTGACCTATGCCGCGGCCGCTGATGCCGTCCTCGAGGCGTTCGCCGGTCCAGACGTAATGAATGCGGGGTTCGCGCTTCCCGAGTTGGCGCCAGAGGGCACCTTTCCCGGTTCCATGGCGATCGGCTTCCATCTGGTGGATTACGTCGTGCACACCTGGGACGTCGCACGCACGATGGGTCATTCGGTCGACCTTCCGGCCGAGGTGGTGGCCGCCGCGCTACCGCTCGCCTTCGCCGTGCCCGACGGAGATTTCCGGGCGGGTGCGGATGCCTTCTTCGGCCCGGCCGTCCAGCCGTCGGAGCGGGTCGACGACCTCGATCGAATCCTGGCCTATCTCGGGCGCTCCGCGGAGTGGGCACCGGCGCGCTGATGCCACGCCAGGCCTGCAGCCCCGCCGACCAGCAACACCAACCACACCAGATGCGCGATGACAGTGGTCCGCCGTTGATCGGCCGACGCCCCGGCCGTTGCACCGCCGACGCGGTACAGCGCCAGGTCACGCCCGCGATAGCTGACCGGTAGCCGTTCCAATGTCGTTGCGGCCGAGCCCATGTCGCCGGGCGTGCCGAACTCGACCACCAGCCATCCCACACCCGCGTCCCGAAGGGCTTGCGGCTCAGCGCCCGCCAGCAGCAGCCGCTGAACGGCGCGGGCGTGGTTGCCTTCGCCGAGAACAGTTGTGCCCGCGATCGCCAGGTCGCCGGTGCTCAGCACGTCGGCGCGCAGCCACCGTGGCAGCGGGTCCAGCACCGGTGCCGACCGGGACCACGCGAAGCGCCGCATGGTGTCTGCCGGCAACACCGCAACCTCGGCGGGGTCGCGATTGATCGCAGACGCCACCATCGACCAGTCGACCGGATAATGCACCGACTCGACCTTTCCCGTTGCGCCCCAGGCTAAGTCGGGCAGCGATAACACCAGCGCGGCGCAGCACACCGCCGCAGCCGCCGCGGGCCGCAACCAGCGTCGTAGCGTCAGGACCGCGCCGGCGCCGGCCACGGCGTAGCCGGGCATCGCCAAAGCGACCCACTTCTGTCCGTCGCGCAGCACGCCCAGGCCGGGCACTGCCGTCACCGCAGCATGCAGGGCGCCCAGTCCGGGGCCGGTCGCCATCGCGGCGGTGAGCACCACGGACACGCCCGCCAGCACCAACAACGGCAGCGCCACCCGGCAGCGCACCAGAGACGCGATACCGACGGCGACCAGCACCAGCAGGACGAAAGCCGACATGACTGCGAAAAGCGTTGCCCGCGAACCCAGTACAGAGTCACCGTTCCAGATGCCACCAAGGCTGGCCAGGCTGCCCAGCGTGCCCAGACCGGGTTCGGCGCGGGCCGCGAACGCGGCGACATCGGGAACATGCGCCCAGATGTGGTCTGCCGACGACAGACCCAGCATCGCAGAGGTCAGCCATGGCAGCGCGGCCAGCACCGAAATGCCCGCTGCGGCAGCGGCGCACAGCCAGCGCGGTCGGCCGGCGCCAGGCGTGCCGACGCACACCACCGCGACCGTCGCGGCCAGCAGCAACCCCGTCGGGGTCAGCCCGGCCAGCGCAATCCAGAACGCCAGACCGAAAAGGCCGCTCCGGGAGGCACTTCCGGTCGATCGTAAGGTCAGCATCGTCGTCGCCACCCACGGCAAGCAACCGTAGCCGAGTAGCAGGCTCCAGTGTCCCTGCAGCAGGCGTTCGCCGACGTACGGATTCCAGACCGCCAGCGTGGTCGCCACCAGCTGACCACCCATCCCGGATTCCGGCAGCACCGTCGCGGCCAGCCGGGCCGCGCCCCAACCTGCCAGCCATAGTGCGGCGACGAGCAAACCTTTCACCACGATGCCGCCGTCGATGCAGCGGGAGGCCACCGCCACCGCGAAATCCTGCGGGGTCGCCCGCGGGGCCGACACCAGCCCGAGGGCGCTGTCGGAGAGGTATGACCGCGGCGTCGACACCGCGTCGCGCAACAGCAGATAACCGGGGGCCAGCAGCGGTGCGAGCACCACCAGCGTCAGCGCCAGCGCGTAGCCGGGGCGGGACCACCGCAGAACCCAGTGGGGTACCGCCCGCACGTGCCTGGCTAGCTAGGGCTCGACGTCGACGGGCCCGAACCTGATGAGCCCTCACCCGATTCTCGCTCAACGTCTTTGGGCGGTGTCGGAAGTTTCTCGGTGACGGCTTCGGCGCCGGGTACCCGCTCGCGCTCGACCGGAGGCTCGCCGCGACCGAAGAAACCGTGATCGGCGTTCTCCGAGCCCGGATCCAGCAACGCCGTCTCGGTGCGCAAGCTGAAGGAGCCGAGCAGCAACCCGCCGATCAGCGCGATCACGCCGGATGCGGTGAAGGTGATCGGCAGCACCCGGGACCACAGGGCCAACCGGTCGCGCTCGTTGCGCGCCGCATTGACCTGCGATTCGACGGTCTCTTCGTTGGTGGTGATCTTGTAGTCGACCACCGTCACTTCTGGCTTCAGCGCGTCGCGGGCGAAGTACTGGTTGACCCGCTCCTGCTGCTTGACGATGGTCCCTGACTCCGGGTCGACCCAGAAGGTCCGCTGCGCTGCGTAGTAGCGGGTCATGGTGATCTTTTCTTCCGGTTCGCCCGGCACATCCCACTTCGACGCGTTCTCGGTGACCTTGCTGTCCTCGTCGTTGGCGTACAGCGACGGGTACCTGATCGGTTCGGCCAGCTTGCCGTCGGCGTCGTAGCCGACGTCTTGGGTGAACTTATACGCGGTCAGGCCGTTGACGTCTTCTTCGCCGGTGTAGTTGGCGTCGAACGCTTTCTGCGCGATCGGATCGAAGTACGCATAACTGCGCTTCTCGGTGTGGAACGGGAACCGATAGGACAGCCCGTCGTGTGGCAGCGCAATGTTGGTGGCCGGGTTTTCGTCGTTGAACGTGCGCGGCTTCTGCACGGCGCCACCCGGGTGGGTGTCGTCGGACACCGCCGATGCCGTCTTGCGGTTCAGAGTGACGGTGTCGACCAGGGCCAGCAGCAGGCCGGAGTCCTTCTGCTTGTCGCTGCGCCGAACCGAGGTGCCCACCTGGAGGGTGACGACGTCGGCGTTGGCGGGGGACTCGACGTCGATCTGCTGCTGGGAAACCAGCGGCACGTTCTTGTTGACGACCAATTTCATGGTGGCCATCGAGCCGGGGTCCATCGCGGTGCCTGTGCCGTCACTGATCAGGGTGGAGTCCAGATTGAGCGGAATCTTTGTGATCCTGCTGCCGGTGTAGGTCCACAACAGCAGCGCGGCGATTAACAACGCGGCTCCGAGCCCCATGATCCCGCACGCGGCCATCCGCAACATGACTGCTCGGTTCACGTTGCCGTGACCTCCTTCTGGTCTCGTCCGGTACCTGTACCCCCGGCTACCTGGGGTTACATCGACCCACCGCGCTGCCGCGAAGCAAAACTCGTTCGACCCTAACAGCATTATTTAAGGTCGGGATTGACGTGTCCTTATATGGAAAGCCGTGGGCAAATCGGGTTCCGGGCAGACTGTTGTCATGCGTGACGTTGGGCCGGTTGGCGGGACTCGCACATTTCTGCCCGCCGTCGAAGGCATGCGGGCGTGCGCTGCGATCGGGGTCGTCATCACCCACGTGGCGTTTGATACCGGGCACGCACGAGGATTCGACGGCCGGCTGTTCGGCCGCTTCGACCTCGCCGTCGCTGTGTTCTTCGCGTTGTCGGGATTCCTGCTGTGGCGCAGTCATGCCGCAGCGGCCCGCGGTCTCGCGCCGCGTCCGGCCACCGGTCACTATCTGCGGTCCCGGGTGGTGCGCATCATGCCCGCGTACCTGGTTGCGGTCGTGGTGATTCTGACCCTGCTGCCGGACGGCAA
>JBAWAV010000359.1:0-4939 GCA_049589475.1 Mycobacterium sp. | reverse complement strand
CCGCTGCGTGGTTTGCGGCGGGCGAACGGCCAGCGCGCGGCCTCGATGCCGTTGCGTATCACCGTGGTGTCGGCCAGCCCGGGTCCGAACAGGTCGTTGATCTCATCGCCCATCGACGCCGAGCAGGTGATCAGCGAATCGGACTCGCGCGCCAGCCACGACTCGACCGCATGGACCTGCCTGCTCAACGATCCTGCGACCCATCCGGAATGCCGGCCGGCTTCGGTCGCGTGGATCGTGGAAACCATTGGCACATCGAAGAATTCGGCAAGCGCGATCGCGGGGTGGGCCACCAGCCAGTCATGCGCATGCACCACGTCGGGCCGCCACGGCTGATCGCTGTGCCGCTCTTTGAGCGCCAATCCGGCGCGCACCATGGCGTGGCCCATTGCCAGTGTCCAGGCCATCATGTCGGTGCCGAAGGTGAATTCGTGTGGGTCCTGCGCGGCGGCGACGACGCGCACGTCCTCGCTGATCTCATCCAACGACGGATGTGTACTCGGATCGGTGCCGGTCGGGCGCCGCGACAACACCACGACGTCGTGGCCGGCCGCGGCCAGCGCCGTCGACAGGTGATGGACGTGCCGACCGAGCCCACCGATCACCACCGGTGGGTATTCCCACGACACCATCAGTACTTTCACCGCGGCAGCCTCCGTGCGTCCAGCGCCCCGAACAGACCGTCGGCCCGGTTCCAGCCCTCAGCCAGTCGCTGGGCCACCTCGCGTCGGCCTGACGCCAGCGCCCCGGCGATCTCGCGGGTGGCGTGGGCGTGCAGATGCGCTCGGTAGCGAGCGTAGTCGGCCGCGGAGTCTTTGCTCACCATGAAAGGCCAGTCGCTGGACACCGTGAGCAGCGTCTCGCGCAGGATCTGATCGGCGACGTGGTCGCGGGGGGTCGGTCCGTCCATCGTCGCGGTCTGGGCCAGCGCCTTGTCCACGCATGTCAGCGCGGTTTCGACGACTTCGGAGTTGAGCCGCACCAGGTCGGCGACTTTCTCACCGGCCCATACCTGCCAGTCCTTGCCGGAACCCCAAGAACTGGGCGGCAATTCGACGCGATCGCCGACGAGTCCCTCGGCGATGGCGTCGCTCAGCGTGCCGATCTGCACGCCGGCTTCCGGCAGCGCCCGCAGCACCCGTTCCAGCCACACCGGCCCCTCGTACCACCAATGGCCGAACAACTCGGTGTCGAACGCGGCGACGACGTGCGCCGCTCGCCCGATCCGCTCGGACTCGGCCAGCATCCTGGCGCGGACCACGTCGACGAAATCTGCTACGTGCGAATCGATTGCGCGATCGGCGCGCTCGGGATCGTAGGGCGCCTTCTTCTGCGAGGGCACGCCGCGTCCGGTGACGCGGGCGGCCTTCAGACCGGTGCGGTGGTCGTAGGTGTGGAAGTCGCGGTAGGCGGCATGACCGGGATAGCCCGATTTCGGTGACCACACCCGGTAACTGACCTGCAGGTCGCGCCCGAACGCTACGACGCTGGAATCGCCGACCGGCCGACCCAGTGAAGTGTCGCCATGCAGCGACGGCCCGTCGACCATGAAGTGGCTGACTCCGGCGGCGGCGTAGTCATGTTCCATGCCTGGGGCGTAAGCACATTCGGGTGCCCAGATCCCAGTCGGCGTGTGCGCCACCCGCTGTCGGGCGTCGGCCAATCCTTCGCGCAGCGCAAACTCGCGCAGTCTGGGCGTCAGCAGCGGCTGGAACGGGTGCGCGAGCGGCCCGCCGAGCAACTCCACGGTGCCCGCGTCGATCAGGCTCCGCAGCAACGGGCTCGCGCCGTGCCGCCAGTATGTGGTGAAGTCCTCCAACGCCCGTTCGGTTTCGGTGAATTCGCGAATTCCGAACGCGCGCAACGGATCGCCAGGTTGGAAGCTGGCTGCCTCGGCGGCACGCAACTGCCAGTTGGCCAGCCAGTGATGCATGCCGTCCAGGCAGTACGGGTCGTCGAGTTGTGCGGTGACCACCGGTGTCACGCCCAGCGTGATCAGCCGGTGCCGGTCCTCGTCGGCCAGTCGGCGCAGCACCCGCAGCAGCGGCAGATACGACGCCGCCCACGACTGGTACAGCCATTCCTCGCCCACTGGCCAGCGACCGTGATGGGCCAGCCACGGCAGGTGGGTGTGCAGCACCAGGGTGAACATTCCGGGCACCGGGCGTGGCTGTGTCATCTGCGCCGCTCCTCGATCCCGGCTGTGCCGGCATCTTCGTCATCGGCGCGCGTCACGGACGTACCGCGATCGCCACCAGGTCCAGGCTGTCGTCGATGGGGTGCGCGTCATCCGTCGCCGCCTCAACGATGTCGAAGTCCGCGGCGGTGACCGCGGCGACGTCGGCCAGCAAGTCCGCCGGCCATGGCGCGTCGGCCACGGCACGGGCGATCTGGGCCTCGATGATCGAGCCGCCGTGCCGGGCGTCCATCTGTGCGAGCCGCGGCCCGTGAAAAACTCCGTACACCCCGTCCACTGCGAAACCGGCGTCGACCAGTAACTCCGTCAGCTCAGCGGCATTCAACTCGCGGGTGTGAAAGGGGTTGATCGGAGTGTCGCTGCCCGGCGTGAACGTGATCCGGTTGGGGGTGGACACCATGAGCACCCCCGAAGGCCGCAGCACCCTGGAGCACTCGCTGACGAAGCGTGGCTGATCCCACAGGTGCTCGATGACTTGGAAGTTGACCACGACATCGATCGAGCTGGCGGCGAGCGGCAGCTCGGTCAGGTTGGCGTGCATGACCTCCACCCGCGGATAGCGCGCCCGGACATGCGCGACGGTGGCCTCGTCGTAGTCCAGCGCGGTGACCCGGCGGGCGACGCGAGAGATCAGGTCGGCGCCGTAACCTTCGCCGCACCCCGCCTCGAGCACATCGCGACCGGCGCAGCGCTGCGCGAGCTGCCGGTAGACGACCTCGTGGCGGCGAAACCAGTAGTTCTCCACGTCGAGGCCCGGAATGGTGCGTTCACCGGTCAACGGCAGTGCGGCGTCGACCGGGCAGTGGGGAACGTCGGGGATGAATGCGCTCATTGCATAGGGAGGCTAACCCGTTCGGCGGGGTTCGCGAATGGTTCACCGCGGGTATCCCCGGCTACGGGTCGAGGGCTCAACCCGCCTGCGAGGGCATGGGGGACAGAACCTGCAGGACGACCCGCTATGGTGTGAGAGCGAACCGCGCAAAGTTACCAGCCAGTAACATGCGGGTGCGGGGCGCATAAGACGTAATACCGGTTCTGCGGCTTTGCGGCTGCAGGACTCATTCGAGGAGGACGAGCCACTCTCATGACGAACATCGTGGTCCTGATCAAGCAGGTCCCGGACACCTGGTCAGAGCGCAAACTCACCGACGGCGATTGGACGCTGGACCGCGAGGCCGCCGACGCCGTGCTGGACGAGATCAACGAGCGCGCGGTCGAAGAGGCGCTGCTGATCCGGGAGAAAGAGGCCGCCGACGGCACCGAAGGCTCGGTGACGGTGTTGACCGCAGGCCCGGAGCGCGCCAACGAGGCGATCCGTAAGGCGCTGTCGATGGGCGCCGACAAGGCTGTTCATCTGCTCGACGACGGGCTGCACGGCTCCGACGTCGTCCAGACCGGATGGGCGCTGGCGCGGGCGCTGGGCACCATCGAGGGCACCGAGCTGGTGATCGCCGGTAACGAGGCCACCGACGGAACCGGAGGCGCAGTGCCGGCCGTCATCGCCGAATATCTGGGCCTGCCGCAGCTGACCCACTTGCGCAAGCTGACGCTCGACGGCGGCAAGCTCACCGGCGAGCGCGAGACCGATGACGGCGTGTTCACCGTCGAGGCGAACCTGCCTGCGGTGGTGAGCGTGAACGAGAAGATCAACGAGCCGCGCTTCCCGTCCTTCAAAGGCATCATGGCCGCCAAGAAGAAGGAAGTCACCAAGCTCACGCTGGCCGAGATCGGCGTCGAGAGCGACGAGGTCGGGCTGGCGAACGCCGGCTCCAAGGTGCTGACTTCCACCCCTAAGCCCCCGAAGACAGCCGGTGAGAAAGTCACGGACGAGGGCGAGGGCGGAAACGACATCGCCAAATACCTGGTCGGTCAAAAGATCATCTAAGACTCCTCACCGAGACCGAAATCCGTTAAATGAAGGACAGCGAATAACTCATGGCTGAAGTACTTGTGTTCGTCGAGCACGCTGACGGCGCTATCAAGAAAGTCACCTCCGAACTGATCACCGCTGCACGCGTTTTGGGTGAGCCCGCCGCTGTCGTGGTGGGCAAGCCCGGCACGGCCGAGCCGTTGATCGACGGATTGAAGTCGGCCGGTGCCGCCAAGATCTACGTCGCCGAGTCCGACACCGCGGAGAGCTACCTCATCACGCCCGCCGTCGACGTGCTGGCCTCGCTGGCCGAATCCGCCAGCCCCGCAGCCGTTGTGCTGGCCGCCAACGCCGACGGCAAGGAGATTGCGGGCCGGCTCGCCGCTCGCATCGGTTCGGGTCTGCTGGTCGACGTGGTCGACTTGCAGGCCGACAACAAGGCGGTGTGGTCCATCTTCGGTGGCGCGTTCACCGTCGAGGGACAGGCCAACGGCGACACCCCGGTGATCACCGTTCGGCCGGGCGCCATCGACGCCGAGCCGTCTGACGGTGCGGGCGAGCAGGTCAAGGTCGACGTACCCGAGCCTGCCGAGAACGCCACCAAGATCACTGCTCGTGAGCCCGCGGTCCAGGGTGACCGTCCGGAGCTCACCGAGGCCACCATCGTGGTGTCGGGTGGTCGTGGCGTGGGCAGCGCGGACAAGTTCAGTGTGGTCGAGGAATTGGCCGACTCACTGGGTGCCGCCGTCGGCGCCTCGCGTGCCGCGGTCGACTCCGGCTACTACCCGGGCCAGTTCCAGGTGGGCCAGACCGGTAAGACGGTGTCGCCGCAGCTCTACATTGCGCTGGGCATCTCCGGCGCGATCCAGCAC
>JBAWAV010000358.1:0-7083 GCA_049589475.1 Mycobacterium sp. | reverse complement strand
CTCGAACTGGGCGCCGATGACTATGTCACCAAGCCGTATTCGGCACGTGAGCTGATCGCCCGGATCCGCGCGGTGCTACGCCGTGGCGGTGACGACGACTCCGAGATCACCGACGGCGTGCTGGAGTCGGGGCCGGTGCGGATGGACGTCGAACGTCACGTTGTGTCCGTCAATGGTGAGCCAATCACATTGCCGCTCAAGGAATTCGACTTGCTCGAATACTTGATGCGGAACAGCGGCCGGGTGCTGACCCGCGGACAGTTGATCGACCGGGTGTGGGGCGCGGACTATGTCGGCGACACCAAGACGCTCGACGTGCACGTCAAGCGTCTGCGGTCCAAGATCGAGTCCGACCCGGCCAACCCGATACATCTGGTGACGGTGCGCGGCCTGGGTTACAAGCTCGAGGGCTGACTCCGGCCGATCATCGGCGCACACTGGCGTTATGTACCAAGCACGTGTTCGTCGATCAGCGTCTCAGCGCCCCTTAGCAGCGGCGCTGAGACGGCTCCGCGTGGTCGCGATCGCCCTCGGCATAGCCGTCTTCATGACCGCCGCCGTCGGCTGCATGATCACCACGGCCCCGCCCGGGAGCCCGGGGATCCGCACGACGACCAAGATGTGGCCGTTCAAGCGAGATCCATCCGGCCCGGATATGCGGGCATGGGTGGAGCAGTACGGCCAGAACGCGTTGCAGATGCCCAATCTGCCGGATGTGGGGGCCGCCACCCCTGCGCAGCGTGCCGCCGCAAAAGATCTGCTGGTCCGAACCGAAGCCGCCACTGCCGGCTACGTCGACTTGGCCGCGGCCGAGAAGGCTGGTTACCAGCAAAACCCAACGGTCACCAGACTCACCGAGGCGTACGCCGCGATGACGCCGGGCAAGATGACGATGATGCATGTAGCGAAGGCCCACCCCGGCGGCGCTGTGCTGGATCCCAACAACCCAGACATGTTGATGTATGACTACGAGCGCGACGGCACATGGAAGCTCGTCGGGGTCATGTACCTGGCCGACGGTGCGTACCCGGGGCCGCCGCCCACGCCGGGCGGTCCGATCACTCGCTGGCACTACCACCCTCGCATGGCCATGCGGCATTTGGGAATGCATCTCTTCTTCGGTATGGACGACGATTTGGCTCAGGCATACGCGGTCGACATGGGCGGCATGTAAGCCGATTACGTTGTCGCAGTGCGCTATTCCGCGGCGCGAGTAGCGGGGTGCACCGCAACCAGTCCTAACCCGCTGCGCCGCTTACACATTGCGGCCAGTTCGGCGTAAGCCTTCTCGCCGAGCAACTCGGTGAGCTCGGCGGCCATACTCACCCACACCTGCTCGGCGCCGACGTGTGCGGCCGGATCGCCGGTGCAGTACCAGTGCAAGTCGGCGCCGCCGGCGCCCCAGCCGCGGCGGTCGTATTCGGTGACGGTGGTCTTGAGAATCTCCGAGCCGTCGGGCCGGGTCACCCATTCCTGGCTGCGTCGGATCGGCAACTGCCAGCAGACGTCGGGCTTCATCGTCAGCGGTTCCACGCCGAGCTTGAGTGCCTTGGTGTGCAGCGCACAGCCCTGGCCGTTGTGGAATTCGGGCCGGTTCAAGAAGATGCAGGCGCCTTTGTACTTGCGGGTGCGGAACTGCTCTTCGCCCTCGTGCTCGTCGAGTTCGAGGTAACCCTTGCGGCCCATGCCCTTATCGCGGAACTGCCAGTCGTCGTCGGTGAGCTTGGACACCGCGTCGTCGAGCCGGGCACGGTCGTCGTCGTCGGACAGGAACGCTCCGTGCGAGCAGCATCCGTCATCGGGACGGCCCTCGACGGTGCCTTGGCAGGCCGGCGTGCCGAACACGCATGTCCAGCGGGAGAGCAGCCAGGTCAAATCCGCGGCAATCAGATGCTCGGGGTTGTCGGGGTCGTAAAACTCGACCCACTCACGGGCGAAGTCCAATTCGACTTCGCCGGGGTGGTTTGGCTGCGAACTTGACACGGTTTTCACGGTAGTCCAATCCTGTGTCACACGGCTCACCCGTAAGGTTGTGTCTCGTGCGATTAGGTGTGCTCGACGTCGGCAGCAACACGGTGAACCTGCTCGTGGTGGATGCCCGCCGCGGCGGGCATCCGACGCCGATGAGCTCGACCAAAGCCACCTTGCGGCTGGCTGAGTCGATCGACGGTTCCGGCAAGATCACCCGCAAGGGCGCCGACAAGCTGATCGAGACGATCGACGAGTTCGAAAAAATCGCGTACAGCTCCGGATGCTCCGAGCTGATGGCGTTCGCCACGTCGGCGGTTCGCGACGCGAAGAACTCCGACGACGTCCTAGCCCGGGTCCGCAAGGAGACCGGCGTCCAGTTGCAGGTGCTGCGTGGCGTCGACGAGTCACGGCTGACGTTCCTGGCGGTGCGGCGCTGGTACGGGTGGAGTGCGGGCCGGATCATCAACCTCGACATCGGTGGCGGCTCGCTGGAGATGTCCAACGGCGTCGACGAGGAACCCGAAGTCGCGTTATCGCTGCCGCTGGGTGCCGGCCGGCTGACCCGTGAATGGCTCAGTGACGATCCGCCCGGCCGCCGCCGGGTGGGGATGCTGCGCGACTGGCTGGACGCCGAGTTAGCCGACTCGAGTGCCAAATTGCTGGACGCCGGTAATCCCGACCTCGCGGTGGCGACGTCGAAGACTTTTCGTTCGCTGGCACGTCTCACCGGCGCCGCGCCGTCGGCCGCGGGACCGCGTGCGAAGCGGACGCTGACGGCCAATGGCCTCAGACAACTCATATCTTTCATCTCTAGGATGACGACAGCTGACCGTGCCGAATTGGAAGGGGTGAGCGCCGAGCGAGCGCCGCAAATCGTGGCGGGAGCTCTGGTCGCAGAGGCAAGTATGCGAGCGCTGTCGATAGATACGGTGGACATTTGCCCGTGGGCGCTACGGGAGGGTCTCATTTTGCGCAAACTCGATAGCGAAGCTGACGGAACCGCCCTGGTCGAGACATCGGTGCGAGATGCTGGTAAACAGCGGGCCGATCGAAATGGCGGCAAGAAATGACCGGACCAAACGACACCACCCGACCCATCTCCGTTGCCGAGTTGCTGGCCAAGAACGGCACGCTCGGAGCGCCCGCTCCCGCGCATCGTCGCCGTCGGCGCGGCAACTCCGATGCGGTCACCGTTGCCGAGCTCACCGGCGAGATTCCGATCATCACCGACGACATGCAACCCGAGGCGGCCGGGCACACGAGCGCTCGCCCGGTCGACGACGTGATACCCGACGAGCCTGTGGAGAAGCCGTCGTACTGGTCCGAACCCGAGGCGCGCTGGCCGGAGTCCGAGCCGCCTCTTCCGCGCGTTGCTGGACCCGAACCGCGCGAACCGCGTCTGCAGCGCAGTGAGTATCCGCGTCCGGTGCGCACCAACGGACGGACCGAGGCCGATCGCGCTGAGGACCGCAACGACAAGCCGACCGAACGGACCGGCGCCGAGGGCATGGCCCCCGACCCAATCGAGGACTACGCGGGCATGTCGGTGGACGTGATGGACACCGACGTGCGCGACGCCGAGCCGGCGATCGAAGACTCTGCCTACGTGCGCTCCTACCTACGGTCGTCGACCGGCAAGGGCGACGACGTGTCGCACGCCGACGGCTCTTATCGCGACGTCGCCGATGTCGCAGAGGAAGAGGACTACCCCGACGACCTGGACCACGAGTCGCACACCTGGTCGCGGGCCGAGAGCATGCGCTTCACCGGAATGGTTGTGCTGCAATCGATTCTGGCTGTCGCGTTCGGTGCCGGACTGTTCATTGCGTTCGATCAGCTGTGGCGGTGGAACAACATCGTCGCGCTGGTGCTCTCGGTTCTGGTCATCCTCGGCCTGGTGGTGGGCGTGCGGGTGGTGCGCAAAACCGAGGACATCGGCAGCACGCTGATCGCGGTGGCGGTTGGCGCGCTGGTCACGCTCGGTCCGCTGGCGTTGCTGCAATCCGGCTAGCGCTCAGCAGAATTCGCGTGCGCCCAGCTATCAAGGTCGGTCTGTCGACGGCCTCGGTCTATCCGATGAAGACCGAGGCCGCATTCGAATACGCGGCCAAGCTCGGGTATGACGGTGTCGAGCTGATGGTGTGGGGCGAGTCGGTCAGCCAGGACATCGCCGCGGTGGCCAAACTGTCGCGGCGGTACCGGGTACCGGTGCTATCGGTGCACGCGCCGTGTCTGCTGATCTCGCAGCGGGTCTGGGGCGCCAACCCGATCGCCAAGCTGGACCGCAGTGTGCGGGCGGCCGAGAAGCTCGGCGCCCAAACCGTCGTCGTGCATCCTCCGTTCCGCTGGCAACGGCGTTACGTCGACGGCTTCACCGAGCAGGTCGCGGAGCTCGAGGATTCCAGCGACGTGCTGGTCGCCGTGGAGAACATGTTCCCGTTCCGCACCGACCGGTTCTTCGGCGCCGGGCAGACGATCGAGCGGATGCGCAGACGCGGGGGAGGGCCGGGGCCCGGGATCTCGGCGTTCGCGCCGTCGTACGACCCGCTGGACGGCAATCACGCGCACTACACACTGGACCTGTCGCATACCGCGACCGCCGGCACCGACGCGGTCGACATGGCCGAGCGGATGGGCTCGGGGCTGGTGCACCTGCATCTGTGCGACGGCACCGGACTGCCGGCCGACGAACACCTGACGCCGGGTAAGGGCACGCAACCGGTGGTCGAGGTCTGCGAGATGCTGGCCGCCGGCGACTTCGCCGGCCACGTCGTCTTGGAGGTGTCGACCTCGAGTGCGCGTTCAGTCCACGAGCGCGAAGCCATGCTGGCAGAGTCGCTGCAATTCGCCCGTACGCACCTGTTGCGTTGATATGCGAGGACATTGACACACATTGACCGCGTTATTCACCTCCGCGATGGCGCTTCGCGAGGTCCATGAAGACGGCGTGCGCCGCGTTTACGAAGGCGAGCTCAACAAGCACTGGACCATCGGCCCCAAGGTGCACGGCGGGGCGATGGTCGCGTTGTGCGCCAACGCCGCTCGCACAGCCCACGGCGGACACCCGCCTGGCGACGATGCGGGAGCCGGGCCATCGCGCTTTGAGCCGGTGGCGGTTTCGGCCAGCTTCCTGTCTGCACCCGATCCCGGCCCGATGCGGCTGGTCACCTCGATGCGCAAGCGCGGGCGTCGGATCAGCGTGGTCGATGTCGAGCTGATCCAGGGTGATCGTGCCGCAGTGCACGCGGTGATAACGCTCGGCGAACCGGAGCACCTGGTGCCGCCGCTGCTGTCGGCCAATCCGGCGGTCGGCCTGATGGATCCAGAACCACCGGCCGGCGCGCCGCCCATCGGTCCTGGCCATCGGCTGGCCGGGTTGGTCAACCTGGCCGAAGGCTGCGACGTGCGGACCCTGACCTCGACGCTGAACATCGCCACCGACGGCCGGCCGCCGGTGATCCAGAACTGGGTGCGCCCGCGCGACGTGGCACCCGATGTGTTGTTTGCGTTGATGTGCGGCGACATCTCGGCGCCGGTGAGCTTTGCCGTCGACCGCACCGGCTGGGCGCCCACCGTTCAGCTGACCGCCTACTTGCGCGGCTTGCCGGCCGACGGCTGGCTGCGGGTGGTGTGCACGTGTGTGCAGATCGGTCAGGACTGGTTCGATGAGGACCACACTGTGGTCGACTGCGAAGGCCGCATCGTGGTGCAGAGCCGACAGCTGGCGATGGTGCCCGCGCCTTGATGACGAAACTGTCAAACGTCTGAGATGCTGGTCGGCATGGCCAGAATCGCGATCGTCGGCGGCGGCAGCATGGGCGAAGCCCTGCTGTCCGGGCTGCTGCGGGCCGGACGACAGGTCAAGGACCTGGTGGTGGCCGAGCGGATGCCCGACCGCGCTCGCTACCTCGCCGACACGTATTCGGTGTTGGTGACGTCGCTGCCGGATGCGGTGGGCAACGCGACATTCGTCATCATTGCGGTCAAGCCCTCCGACGTCGGCTCCACGGTTGCCGACATCGCCCAGATCGCCTGCGAGGCGGCCCACGACAGTCCGGACCAGGTGGTCATCACCGTCGCCGCCGGGGTGACGACGTCCTACTTGGAATCCAAGCTGCCGGCCGGGACGCCGGTGATTCGGGTGATGCCCAACGCACCGGCGTTGGTCGGTGCCGGGATCAGCGCCATGGCCTCAGGTCGTTATGCGACGCCCGAGCAGCTGAAGGAGGTCGCGGCGCTGTTCGACTCGGTGGGCGCGGTCCTGACCGTGCCCGAGGAGCACCTGGACGCGGTGACGGCGGTGTCGGGTTCGGGTCCGGCGTATTTCTTCCTGATGGTCGAGGCTTTGGTCGATGCCGGTGTGGGTGCCGGGCTAAGCCGCGCGGTCTCCACCGAGCTGGTTTCCCAGACGATGGCGGGCTCTGCGGCGCTGTTGCTGGACCGCATGGAGCACGACCGCGGGACGGGCAGCGATACGACGCGGGATCTGTCGCTGGATACCACCGCAGCGCGGCTACGGGCCACCGTCACCTCACCCGGCGGAACTACTGCGGCTGCTCTGCGGGAATTGGAAAAGAGTGGTTTGCGGGCAGCGGTTGACGACGCGGTTCGGGCCGCAAAAACACGTTCTGAGCAGCTAAGAATTACAACAGAGTGATTTATAGAATTTTATTTAATTACCCCCACCCGTCGCAGTAACCCCACTAGTCCCGCTATTCTCCTTCTTGGTAAGCACCTGTCGGTGCCAGCGGAGGGGAAGCCGCTGGGATTGCAGGAGCCTGATTGATTGGGTTGCGATGACGTCTATGAACGGGCCATCGGCACGGGACTCAGCTGGCGGTAAGTCGGGACGAGATTCAGGTTCCGCGGACGGCCAGCAGCCCCGCACGCAGTTCCTGACCGTCGCGGAAGTGGCAGCACTGATGCGGGTCAGCAAGATGACGGTCTACCGGCTGGTGCACAACGGTGAACTGCCTGCCGTCCGCGTCGGCAGGTCGTTCCGTGTGCACGCCAAGGCCGTGCACGACATGTTGGAGAGCTCCTACTTCGACGCTGGCTAGCGTTCCCGCGCGTCCAGCTTCCAGCTGGACGGTCGCGTGCACCGGTGAGCCC
>JBAWAV010000357.1:0-3969 GCA_049589475.1 Mycobacterium sp. | reverse complement strand
CGCTGCGACCCCAGCCGCGGTCGTCCGGTGTGGTCACCGCGGTCATCGCCTCGCTGTTGGTGCGGACCAATTGGCCGAGTCGGTCGGAGATTCGCGGTAGCGTGCCGTCCCGCTTGCATTGGGCGAGCAGTTGATTGGTTCCCAACGCACCGGCGGCGACGACGACACCGCGTGCGGTCTGGGTGCGGCGGTCCTTGCGAATCCAAGAGCCAGTGCGTTCGCTGGTCACGGCGTAGCCGTCTGTACCATCGGGTGCCGCGAGCGGCCGGATCGAGATGACCGTGCGTTCGGGAACGATTGGCACACCGAGTCGTTCGGCGAACCAGAGGTAGTTCTTCGGCAGGGTGTTCTTGGCATTGTTGCGGCAGCCCAGTAGACACAACCCGCATTCGATACAACCCGACCGGGCCGGACCGGCGCCCCCGAAATACGGATCGGGATGAAACACGCCAGGCTCGCCGAAGTAGACGCCAACCGGCACTGGGCGGAAGGTGTCAGCTACACCGAGCTCGACCGCGATGGCTTCGATGGCTTCGTCGGCGGGCGTGCGCCGCGGCTGCGTCACGACGCCGAGCATGCCTTCGGCCAATTCGTAGTAATTGTCGAGTTCCGGGGCGTCTCCGCATACCGAGCGCCAGTCCTCGAAGAACCCGTCGCCGGCGCGCCAAAGGGTCTGCGCGTAGACAAGGCTGCCGCCGCCCACGCCGCTTCCGCTGAGGACCATCACGTCCTTGAACGGCGTGACCCGCAGAATGCCCTTCAAACCCAGCTTCGGGGCGAAGATCGTACGGCGCAGCTGCGATAGTCGCTCGGCGAATTCGTGGTCCTCGAATCGGCGCCCAGACTCCAAAACGCAAACCCGATAACCCTTCTCGGCGAGGCGCAGCGCCGATACGCTGCCGCCGAAACCGGACCCGACAACCAAGTAGTCGTAGTCGTGCACCTGGCTCATCATCTGCTCCGTAGCGCCTGGGAGTTATTTGCTGTCCGGTACTCACCGGAGAGCGGGTCCAGGTTGTACACCCCTGGGCCGGCCGCGGGTCGGCCGTCTCCGGCGAACGCGCCTGACATCGGTCGATGCGATGTGCTGGTCGGAATGCGCTCGACAATGCGCACGACATGCGGTCTCCGATCCGGTGGCAGCTGGCCCAGTGCCCCGGAGAGATCCTCGGCGTCGAGCGATCGCCCCGACCGCAGCGTGACAGCGGTGACCGCGACGTCGCCGTCAGCTCCCAGGACGGCGTAGGTGACGCTCATGTCGATCGCGTCGAGGATGCCGAGTGCGTCTTCGACCGCGGAACCGCCGACCGCGCCGTGGGCAGTGGTGACGAGCGAGTCGGCGCTGCCGGCGAGCCAGTAGTCGCCGTCCTCATCGCGGTAGAACAGGTCTCCGGTCATCAGCCAGGCGTCTCCCGGAACGAAGAGGCTCCGATGTGGGCTCGCCGCCGGCGACATTCCCGCCTCGACTCGCGAGAGCAACATCCCGATTTCCCTGGGCCGGCACCGCTCGGCGGATCCGTCGGCGCGAAGGGTCAGCTTCCGGGTCATTTCATCGATGCGGGCTATGCGTAGCTCGGGACTGCCCGGAAGCGGGGTGCCCATGCAGCCAACCTTTACGCCGGGCATGTTGACGAGGATCGCGTCGGTCTGAGAGGAGGCGTAGTACTCCACTACGCGTACAGGAGCAAAACGTTCAATGACCCTGTGCCACAGTCCAACCGACATACCTGAGCCGATGAATGTGCGGATCGTGTGGTGCTGTTCACCGGGATGCGGTGGCGCCTCCACGAGTTCGCGAAGCTGTGTCCAGGTATAGGACACCACGGTCACGCCGTAGCGGCGCGCTTCATTCCAGAACGTGTCGGGATCGAATCGGCTCGCCATCGAGAAGCGCGCACCGCTGGCGACGGCACCGCCCAGGGACATCAACAGGCCCGACGGGTGGTGAATCGGGTTGATGCTGAAGACTGTGTCGCGCGGTCCGAGTTCAGCCGAGGCCGCGGTTCCGAAGGCGGCCCGGGCCCAGCGGGCATTGGTGATCATTCGCACCCTTGTCGAGGGGCCGTCGCCGGTAAACAAGACAAAGGCAGTCTCGCGCGCCAGGCCGGGATTGGGTCGATACCAGATCGGGGGGATGACGTCAGCCGGATCGATGCGCTCGAGGTCGATCACGCCGCCGACGCCAAGATCGCGTTGTCCTCCCCCACCGCCGAGCACGACCACCTCGGCGTCGGTCTGCGCGCGGACAGACTCCACGTGTTCCGGGTCAGTCACGATGCGCGCGGCGCCACCAAGTTTGATCTCCTCGGTGAGGGAACCGTCGGGCCGTAACAACACGACCACCGCTCCGATCCGGTTGAGTGCGGCAACGGCGATGAGCATGCTAGGACGGGTATCCATCAGGACCCCAACGGATTCGCCCTGGCGCACACCGACCGACAGCAGTCCCGCCACCACAGCGTCGATGCGTGCCTTCAGCGCGGCGTGAGTGTGGGCGCGATCGTCCCACAAGAACCCAACCGCACCAGGGTGAGCTTCGGCGCGTTCGTCGAGGAGGCGGCCGAGAGACACCCGCGTCTCGGGGCGTACCAATTCCAGGCGCAGGAGCCGCGGCAGAGTAGTGGCGGCGCCTGCCGTGAGTGCCCGCGTCGCGTCGAGCGTCGACGCGCCCAAGCGCCAGCCGGCCTCCAATCCCTTACCCACCGCTGAGATCAGCGGATTGCGTCTTCCGCTGCTCGCAGCAACGTCGGCCTGTTCGGTAGCCATCGGCTTGATGATCTCCGGCATATCGGTGCCCTGGTCGAGATGCGATGCCCAGGCGGCAACAGTCGGCCAGGTACCGGTCGTTGCTACCGAACCCACGACGATGCCAAGGTGTCCGACCGGCAGTGAGACCTCGTGGATGTCGGCACGCGGAGCCGCGCGGCCGATCGCCCGGACCGCCTCGGGCTGTCCGATCTTGTCGTTCTCGCCGACAAAGCACAGGACGGGCTTGTCGATGTCAGAGAGAGCCAGCGGTCGCCCGTCGATGACCAGGCCGCCGGACAGCATCCGGTTCTGCGCGATGAACTGTCTCAGCGCATCGGCCAGCGCCGGAGCCGGCCAGGCTATCCAGCCCTCGGATTCGATAAAGCGACGCTGGCGCTCGTTGGGCAGCAACGCTTCCCGATCGTGCAGCTGCATCAAAAACTGCACTCGTGACCGCACATTCTTCACCGGATCGAGCAGCCGAAAGCCTTCGCGGGTAGCCCATCCCGGCAGCCCCGTGCGGTCCAGTAGCGCGGCGACCGCGTCTGCCGCGTATTCCATCACGGGTTCGGGCAACGAAAAAATCGACACCGACTTGGTATCGACCGGGCTTCCGAAGGAGATGACGCTCGCCAGCCCCGCGCCGTGACGGTAGGCGGCGACGGAGTACGCGAACACTCCTCCTTGGCTGTATCCACCGAGGTGGACATCGTTGCCGGTCAGGTCCCGGACCCGATCGACGATCTCGCTGGTCGCGACGATGTGATCGGCGAGAGTGCGCTGCAGCCCACCTTGCTCATGTTCCGGTGCGCCGAAGTCGACCACCCACGGGTCGATGCCGTGCTCATGCAGCACGCTCACCGCCGACGAAGTAGACGACACGTCGTAGACGTCGGCGACGAACATCATCGGCGGGATGAGGACCATCGCGGGCCGTCCGGTGCTGTCGCTGTCCGGGAAATAGTGGCGCAGCCGGTACATCGGTTCCTTTGTAACCACCTCGAACGGCGAGCCTTTCTCGCCCGTCTCGAACCCGCCGTGCATGAGCAGCTGCGCCGCGTTCATGGCCACCGCACCGAGTTGGTCGGTCCGTTTTGCCAATCCCACTCGTTCCATGAGGGCCGTTACTTGATTCGCGATGTCCACGCCGATCCATTCGGTAAAACCAGTCAGTACTGACGGTATTATGCATAAGTTAAGCAGTGTCCGGCCATTCGGTCA
>JBAWAV010000356.1:0-2910 GCA_049589475.1 Mycobacterium sp. | reverse complement strand
CGCCCGGACCGCGGTGTGCCCCCGCCGCGGTCCGGGCCCTACCCGTTGGCCAACCAGTGCATTGCCGGCGTAACCGAGCAATCGCCCGGGGGTTGGCGGTGATACGCCGCGAACGTGACGGCGCGCGAAAGACGTTTGCTCGGTCGCGGTGTCGCTTGTGCGACTCGGACCAACTGGCCGGCATCTTGGATCTCGGTGCTACGCCGCTGGGCGAAAAGTTCCTCACCATCGACGAACTCGATCTACCCGAACCAACGTTCCCGCTCCACCTGCGGCTGTGCGAGAACTGTCTGCTGTTGCAACTACCTGCCCTGGTCTCGCCCGAGGAGATTTTCACCGAATACACGCGCTTTTCGTCTTATTCCGACAGCGTCGTGCGAAGCGCGAAGAATTTCGTCGATCATGCTATCCGGCGGCTGCAGCTTGGGTCCGCGTCATTCGTGGTCGAAGTCGGTAGTAACGACGGCTATCTACTGCAGCATGTTGTCGATGCAGGCATACCGTGCCTGGGAATTGAGCCATCGGCGAACGTCCGCGCGACCGCCCGAGATCGCGGCGTCGCGACCGCCTCCGCGTTTCTCGACGAGCGGTTGGCACGCGAACTGCGAGCCGAGTACGGACCTGCTGACTTGGTTATTGCCAACAACGTCTACGCGCACGTACCCGACCTGCTGGACTTCACTCAAGCGCTGCGGGGATTGGTCAATGACGAGGGCTGGGTCTCTATCGAGGTACACCATGCATTGAACTTGGTGGTCCAAGGCCAGTTCGACTCGATCTACCACGAACGCTTTCAGTACTACACCCTACTTTCGGCAAAGCGCGCGCTTGCCACGGCCGGCCTCGCTGTCGTTGACGTCGAATCGGTGCCGGCGCAAGGTGGTTCAATTCGCATCTGGGCTCGTCCTGCGCGTATCGCTGCGCCACCCAGTGCAGGAGTCATCGACGTGTTGCGCGCTGAGAAAGCGGCCGGGTTACACCGTGTCGACGGTTATCTGCAACTGCGATCGCGCACAGAGTCGTTGCGCCACAGTCTGTTGCGGTTCTTGCTTCAATGCCGCGCCGACGGTGAGCGTGTTGTCGGCTATGGCGCGCCGTGCAAGGGCAACACCCTGCTCAACTACTGCGGAATCCGCAGCGATCTGCTCGAATACATCGTCGACCGGAATCCCTACAAGCACGGTCGCTTCACGCCAGGTATGCGGATCCCAATTCGCGATCCTGGGCTTCTCGCCAGTGATCGACCCGACGTGGTGCTGGCGCTCCCGTGGAACCTGAAATACGAACTCACCGATCAGCTGAGCTACATCGCCCAGTGGGGCGGACAGCTCGTTTTTCCACTTCCCACGCTGCACCATGCGACGCCGCTGTCATCCAAAGACGTCGGGATGGCGGTGCTATGAGCGTGCGCCGAGGTTGCCTCGACACCCAGCTGTCGGCAGCAGAAAACTCCGGAACCCAGGCCGGCGCGACGCCGGCGGCCTCGGCCTCAAATGAAAGCACGAAATAGTGACGGCGATGACCAAGGACAGCATCACACGCGATCGCCGTGATAGCGCGAATGCACTGAGAATGCTGTGGCTTTCGCCGCTGATGCGGCCCCTGGCGCGCGTGCAAGCTGAAAGGCTGCGCGCGCGGGGTATCGATGTGTTGTTGGTCACCACCGACCAACATCCCGAGTCAGATGGGGCTCGCGACTACGAGTTGGTGCTCGACCCCGGGTTCCGTACTGCTTCGACCTGGCCGGCGGCTCTCGCGGCGCAGCGCCGCATTCGAAAATACCGGCCCGACATCGTGATCGCTGAGTCGGTCCGCGATCCACGCTGGATCGCACTGGCGGGACGGGCGCCGCGAATTCAACTGGTGCATGACGAACGCCGAGACGATGGCCGGCGTCGAAAAGTACTCGCGCGCACTTTATTCGACAAGTGGGGCGTCCGTTCGGCGGCTACCGTCACCTACAGCAATTTCGCCGCGATAGCTGTCGCCGCCCGGCATGACGTCGTCGGCACCGATGTGCATGTGGTCCCGCTTTGCAGCGACCTCGATCCGACGCTGGTTCCTCCGTTCGTCGGTCCGGAGGAGCGGCGCGACTTCGTGGTGGCCGGGCGGCTCAACTCGCACAAGAATATCGACGTCGTGCTCGAAGCGTGGCAGCGACATGTCGACGGAGGCAGCTGGCGCGGCGACGAGCTGCTCCTGATAGGTGTTGGACCGCTTACCATCCGAACCTTGCCGGCCTACGTCCGCTGGCGCCCCGGCAGCTACCGCTATGCGGATGTCGTCACCACGCTGGCCGCCGCCAAAGGCTCGGTCGCTCACTACCGCAATGCTTCGCAAAGCGGCGTTCAGATGCTCTCGATGCAGCTGGGGGTCATGCCGATCGTCTCCTCCGCCGGCGGACTGGCTGAGTACCAGCCTCCGGGCTTTCCCCCGGTCGGCGTCGACGATGTCAGTGGACTGGCCGCGGCATTCGATGATCTGGCCGATCCGCTCACCGCGACCTTGCGTGGGGGAGCGGCGGCGCGTCACTACGCAGACTGCTTCGCCGTGGATCACGCGGTGGACGGGCTACTGGAAGTGCTCACCGAGGTGGCAGGCCGGACAGACAAGGCCTGAGTATGACCATGATCGCCGAATCTGCCTCAAACCGATTGCCGCCCTGCACATATCATTGTCGAAGCCGACAATGCGCGCCCTCGGCGGATTGTGCGTCATGCAATATCGCTGCCGGCAACCGTTAGCCATCCGCGAGGAACTGACTCCCGGCATTGGCGCCAAGCGGGCCAACTGGGACACGACGCACACGTACGACGCGGCGACCTTCGGATAGTCGTCGCTCAACAGCGCCAGCACGTGTTCGGGATCGTGGCCATGATCGGCTGAGCCGGCCCGCACACCCATCGGGTG
>JBAWAV010000355.1:0-2535 GCA_049589475.1 Mycobacterium sp. | reverse complement strand
CTGCTGAATTAATCCTGCGTGGCGAGCGTGGTTGTCCTGGCGTTTTCGGGATGATTGGTCGATGCAGGGTCGTGCTGATGGTCAGCGTGAATTATTGGATGCTGAATCGGTTGCCGGGCATTTGTTGAAGTCCGACAGCATGTTTGCGTTCCTGGCGGCACATCGCGGCGAGTTGTTTCCCGAGGAGATGTTCGCTGATCTGTTTCCGTCGCGGCGGGGCCGGCCCAGTGTGGCGGCTGAGGTGATGGCTTCAGTGATCACGTTGCAGGCGCTGCATGGTCTCTCGGATAACGAGACCGTGGATGCGGTCACGTTCGATCTGCGGTGGAAAGCCGCGTGTGGGTTGCCGATCACGGCCGGCGCATTTCATTCGACGACGTTGACGTATTGGCGGCGCCGACTGGCAGCCTCGGATCGCCCGAACCGGATCTTCGAGGCGGTCAAGGTGGTCGTGGCCGCGACCGGGGTGCTGGCGGGCAAGACGCGGCGGGCGTTGGATTCCACCGTTCTTGATGATGCGGTGGCCACCCAGGACACCGTGACTCAGTTGATCGCCGCGATCCGACGGGTGCACCGCGACGTCCCTGGCGCGTCAGAGGTCATCGAACAGCATTGCACCGCTCATGATTACGACGATCCGGGTAAACCCGCGATCGCCTGGAACGACAAAGCCGCTCGGGATCTGCTGGTCGATGGGCTGGTCGGCGATGCGCATCGGGTGCTGGGCTATCTGCCCGAGCAGCAACTCGGTCCGCGGGCAGCCGAGGCGGTGGCCTTGTTGGCGTTGATCGCCGGCCAGGATGTCGAGCCCGTCGAGGGTTCTGATGGCACCGACGGGCGCTGGCGGATCGCCCAGCACGTGGCTGGTGATCGGGTGATATCAACTGTTGATCCCGAGGCCCGTCATGCCCATAAAACGGTGCACCGCCGCCAGGACGGATTCAAGGCGCACCTTGCCATCGAGCCGGATACCGGGATCATCACCGGCTGCGCGTTGACCCAGGCCAGCGGCCCTGAGAACCACGAAGCGGTCGTCGGGCTGGGGTTGCTCGACGGTGAAGACACTGCGGTGCGGGTTCTGGGCGATTCGGCCTACGGCACCGGCGCGACCCGGGCGGCGCTGGCTGCCGCCGGACACGTCGCCATCATCAAACTCATCCCGCTACGGGCCCCGGTACCGGGCGGATTCACCAGCGATGACTTCGTCATCGATTTCGACGCCCGTACCGTAACCTGCCCGGCCAATCACACGCGGCCGATCCCGCGCAGCGGTGGTGTCGGCTTTGGAAGTCGTTGCCGCACATGCCCATTGGCGTCACGCTGCACCACCGCGGTATCCGGGCGCAAACTCACCCTCACCGCGTACGAGCCATTGGTACGCGCTGCCCGCGGCCAAGCTGCGGCCCCTGACTGGCAAGCCGAATACCGCCGGCATCGGCCGATGGTGGAACGCTCCATCGCCTGGCTGACCCGCAATAACCGCAAGGTCCGCTACCGCGGTGTCACCAAGAACAACCACTGGCTACACCACCGGGCGGCCGCCCTGAACCTGCGTCGACTCATCACCATGGGCCTGAGCTACACCGGCACCACCTGGGCTATCACCTAACCCGAACCATCACCTGGGGCTTGCCCGCGGCCACATCCAGTGCCACGCTGCAAACGGCGGGGCGACCTCTTTTGTCGACCTTCGGGTCTGACTTCACACTGCCGCACGACGGCTCGAGGCGCCCCGCCCCAAACCCACTAATTCAGCAGTCTCCTAGGGGGCCATCGCCGCCAGGGTGTCGGCGAATCTGTCGACGGCCCAGTCGATTTCCATCGCGGTGATCACCAGCGGGGGAGCGAAACGCAGCGTTGATCCATGCGTGTCCTTGACGAGGACGCCGCGCTCGGCAAGTCGCAGGCTGAGCTGTTTGCCGGTGCCGAGCGCGGGATCGATGTCGACGCCGGCCCATAATCCCAGCCCGCGCACCGCAACAACTCCGTGGCCGATCAACTTCTCCAGCCGCAAGTGCAGCTGGGCTCCCAGGTGTGTTGCGCGGTCCTGGAATTCACCACGGGTCAGCATCGACACCACGGTGGTGCCGATCGCGGCCGCAAGGGGGTTACCGCCGAACGTCGACCCGTGCTCTCCGGGGTGCAGCACCCCCAGAACGTCGCGATCGGCCACGACCGCGGACAACGGAACCACGCCGCCGCCCAATGCCTTGCCGAGTAGATAGATATCGGGCACCACATCCCAGTGGTCGCAGGCGAAGGTGCGGCCGGTGCGGGCCAGGCCCGACTGGATTTCATCGGCGATCATGAGAACGTTTCGGGCTGTGCAGATTTCGCGCACCGCTGGCAGGTAGTGGTCCGGTGGCGCGATGACACCGGCCTCGCCTTGGATCGGTTCGAGCAGCACAGCGACGGTGTGCTCGTCGATCGCGTCGGCCAGCGCTTCGGCGTCACCGAAGGGGACCGAACGGAAGCCCGGCGTGAACGGCCCGAAGCCGCACCGCGCCGTCTCATCCGACGAGAAGCTGACGATGC
>JBAWAV010000354.1:0-3438 GCA_049589475.1 Mycobacterium sp. | reverse complement strand
CAACGCATTGTCGGCCTATGCGAGCGGCAACGCCGACCTTGCGCGCCAACAGATCATTTCGCGCACGCTGTGGTGGGGCTTCATCTACAGCTACCTGCTTGGCGCGACCGATCGGCGTCATGATCAGGTCGACCTAGGAGTCTCTCTCCCGCGATTCATCCCGACCACTTGACTTGGCGATAACCGGCGCAAGACTAATGCATTGACATTAATCTTGGCTGCTGCGATGCTGACGTGGCGTGCGTCACTGCACGTCCCGATCAGATCTGCCAGCACCCTGTAGGAGCGAACATGCCGGAAGCCGCGTCGGACGGCCCGTTGGCCGGACTCGTGGTGGTCGACCTGTCGACAACGCTGCCCGGCGCGCAGGCGACGCAGTTCCTTGCCGACTGCGGTGCCGAGGTGATCATGGTCGAGCCGCCCGACGGCGGCCCGCTGCGCGACCTCGCAAGCTGGCCCGCCCTGTTGCGCGGCAAGCGCAGCGTAACGCTCGATCTGCACGACGACGCCGACCTCGAGCGCCTGCGCGGGTTGCTGAGGCGCGCCGACGTCATGGTCAACACCATGCGGCCTACCACCGCCGAGCGCATCGGGCTCACCCACGACGCGCTCTCGACGGCCTACCCGCGACTCGTGGTCGCGACGATCACCGGCTGGGGCTCCACCGGACCGTTCCGGGACTACAAGGGCTGGGAGGCCCTGGTGATGGCCAAGACCGGCGTCATGCACGAAAAGCGCGGGCTCGCAACGCGACCCGGGCCTGCCTTCACCACCTTCGCCTACGCGTCGTGGGGTGCGGCTCACGCCGCCATCCAGGGGGTGCTCGCGGCCCTGCTCGAACGCGAGTCCAGCGGGCTCGGGCAGATCGTCGAGACCAACCTGGTGACCGGCATGGGCTCGATGGATCCGTACAACTGGTTCTACGAAATGGTGCTGAAGCGGTACCCCGGTGCCTTCGAGCCGATGGACGCCGCCTACGACGACCAGGGCAGGCCGCAGGCCTACCTCATCTACGCGCTTCTGGTTTGTCCTACCAAGGACGGCCGATGGCTGCAGTTTGCCCAGGTCTCGCCGAAGCTGATGGGCGCGTGGCTCACCGAACTGGACCTGCTGGGGGAGCTTGCCGACCCGAAGTGGCAGGGCTTTCCCATGCTGCCGACCCCCGAGCTGCGCACGGAGTGGTGGGACATGATGATCACGCGGGTGGGGTCCCGCACCCTCGCCGAGTGGCAGCAGGCCATGGCTGACAACCTCGATCTCAGCGGCGAACTGTTCCGGACGCCCGAAGATTCGCTCGACCATCCGCAGACCGCATATGAGGGCAGGGCCGCCACCGTCGTCGACCCCGTTCTCGGGCCGGTGCGCCAGCCGTCCACCCTCATCCACGCCGACGGCAAGCCGTTGACGGAGCTGCGACCCGCGCCTCGACTCGGCGAGCACAACGACGCCGTGTCGTTCGCGGCCGGCGACGCCGACATGGCCGGCGTCGGCTCTGATGATCCGCCGCTCAACGGCGTGACCGTGTTGGAGTTCGGCAGCATGTTCGCGGGTCCCTACGGGGCAACCCTGCTGGCCGACTTGGGCGCCCGGGTGATCAAGGTCGAGCCGCTGGCGGGCGACAACATCCGCAACCTCGTCGCGTTCCCCGAAGCCGGTGGCGCAAAGGTGTTGCAGGGCAAGGAAAGCGTTGCGATTGACTTCACCAAGCCTGAGGGCCTCGACCTGGTTTACGAACTGGCCAAGCGGTCAGACATTGTGCTGCAGTGCTTCCGGGGCAAGGCCGCCGAGCGGGCAAAGATCGACGAGGCATCGCTGCGGGCGGTCAATCCGGAGCTGGCATTCGTGACGACCTCGGGTTACGGCGTCGACGGACCGTTCGCACACCGTGCGGCCTACGCTCCGTCGGTCGGTGCAGCGTCCGGGCTGGCGCTGGTCGACAGCCACGACACGGGTGAGCCACCCACCGACCTGGAAAACCTGCACCGCCGGGCGGTCAAACTCCACGCGGGCGGAGCCGTCCCAGCCGTGCAGTCCGACGGCATCGCCGCGCACGGGGTCGGCTCGGCGCTGATGGTCGCGTTGTATGCCAAGCGTCGCGGCAAGACCCTGTCGAATGTGGTCACCACCATGCTCGGCGCCGTGCAGCAGGCGATGATTCCCTACAACGCGAGCTACGCATCACGTCCGCCGACCAAAGCTGCCGACGACCATCTCTTCGGGATGAACTCGCTTTACCGGATGTACCGCGCGGCCGACGGCTACGTCTTCCTTGCCGCGCCGCTCCCGCACGAATGGCCCGCGCTGGCGAAGGCCCTGTCGCCCTACGTCGACCTGCACGCCGACGACCGCTTCGCTGATGCCGACTCCCGCGCGGCGCATGACGAGGAGCTGATCGCCGCGCTGACAACGGTTTTCGCGATGAAAACCAAGCTGGAGTGGGAGCACGAACTATCCGCCCAGGATGTCGGCTGTGTCGAGGTGGTGGAGGCCAACTCGGAACTGGTGCTCCAGACCGACCCGTTCTTCGAGGCCGGCTACGCAGTCGAGGCGGTCAGCCCGATCTTCGAGGAGCACCGTCGGCTCGCCCCGCTATGCACCTTCTCGCGATCACGGACACGGGCCGACGCGGGGTGCACCATCGGGCAGCACACCGATGCGTTGTTGCACGAGATCGGACTGGACGACAACGCGATCGCCGACCTCAGGGCCAAGGAGATCGTCGGCGGCAGCTGACGGATCAGTCGTCGTCGGACATCAGCGCGCGCGTCTCGTAGGACACCGGTGCGGTCAGCATGCCGACCCAGGTGTCGACGTAGTTGTGCAACTGCGCTTCGCTGATTCCGTGCCCGGATCGGGCTGCGGCGGCCAGCACATTGATCAGGCTGATGTACAGCTGAAAGGTCCGGCCGCGCCGAATGCGCTCGGGCAGGTCCTGTAGGGCGGCGTCGACGACATCCTCCAGTTGCTCCTGTGTGAAGTCGTCGTCGACGTGTTCGGGCCAGTAGTCGCTGCGGGCTCGCGGATCCTCGGCAAGCCGGGCTAAAAACGGTGCGAACATCTCGCCCGCGGCGATGCTGTTGGCCAGCGGGCGCACGAGCAGCCACACCACGGCTCGGGGGTCCGCTTCCTTGCCTTCCTCACGCATGATCGCGAGCATCGCCTTGCGATCAGTGCCGAGTGACGCTTGGCGATAGGAGATCAGCGCGCGAATCAGGCCGTCGCGGGAACCGAAGTGGTAGCGGATCACCGAGGTGTTGGACTGCCCGGCCGCCTGCTGAATCTCCCGCAGCGTGACGGCCTCGATACCGCGCGTGGCGAACAACCGCTCGGCGACTTCCATCAGCATCACCCGGGTCGATTCGCCTGAGGCATTGCGCCGGCGTGCCCCTGCTGCCGATTCAGTGCTCGTCATGGATCTCCTCAAGGTCCGCCTCAGTT
>JBAWAV010000353.1:0-7823 GCA_049589475.1 Mycobacterium sp. | reverse complement strand
CGACGGCGAATTCTGCATCCAGACCACGGGCGGTCGCGGAGCACTTGGCTTGTGCGATCGCGCTGGCGGAAAGGTCGAGCCCGACAGCTTCATATCCTTTTTCGGCGAGCGCCAAGGTCGTGAACCCGACACCACAGCCCGAGTCGAGAACAGGGCCGCGGAAACGCCCCTGAAGCTCGAGGGCAGCGAATTCCGGCTGCAATTTATCGATATTCCAGCCCGGATTCCCGGGCGCGTAGGACGCCTCTCCGTTGTAGAGCTCATCCCAGTCGACAGTGTTGACATTGAATGTAGGCATGGCCTCGAAAGTAAATACGCAGCGGACCCGACGGCAACCGTCTGACGTGTTTTTAACGGCTTCAATACGGAAGGCTGGCCCACGTTAACCCATCACATACGCCAGATTCGGTCGGCGGACAGTTGTGCAGCTGAGAAATTGCAAAAAAAGTGGCAATTTTCGTAGCGCTACATAAGTGAACTGAAGCCGGTTCCGCCGGTTACGCGCGAACGATGAGAAAGACCTGAAAAACTGCTGGGAAATGTCGAAAGAAATGACTTTTCCTTCCGTCGTACGCACCACCTATTGTTCGGGACCCAAGGTCGCCATTTTCGCCCAGCGTGATTTGATGCCTGACCGGTTCTCAGGTCAACCGCATTCGTCCGCTGCGGCGGCCCGCGCCGCCACGATGACCGCAGCCTGCTGTGCCGGGCTCAGCCGTGCCCACGTGACGTTCCATGTGCCGGCTCCGGCAGCGCGTGGTGCCTGAACGGCCGCCAGGTATGCCTCGACCGATCCGGACGCGTCGCCGTGTCGGTCCTGCATCCACGTCTTCGCAGCGTGACAGGCCTGGAAGTACTCCTCCTCGGTCGACTGCGCGGGCGCGTCAACGCGGGTCGTCACCCCGCTGGGCGAGATGCCCGGACGGGCGGAGGGCAGGGCCGACGAGGGTCGGGGGACGAGGGGTGCCGACGCCGACGGGCGGGCCGCGTCTTGACCGGCCGCGCAACCTGTCGACGCTGACCCGACGGCCAAGACGGCAGCCGTAATGCACACCAGGGCACGACTCGGGGTCCACCGCACCCTGCCAATCTATGCAAGACTTGCTGCCGTGATGCCGCGAATCGGGTTCTGGGAGTGTTGTCGGCCCTAGCCGCCGCCGTCCCTTTGATCCGCCTGTTCGCTTGGAGCACCCTGAATGGTTTCCGCTCACCTGGTTGCGGCCCCTGCCCGCTCCGGCCCTACTGCCTTGCGATCCGTCCCCGGCCCCACCCGGCTGCGGCTGGCCGACCTGTTGCACATCACCGACCGAACCGCCGACGACGTGCTCAGCGGGCGTTACGACAACGTCGTCCCGCCGGGCGGTGTGCCTACCGACGACCGGTGGTTCGCCCGGCTGCACGGCGACGACGAGGTCGACGTCTGGCTGATCAGCTGGGTGCCCGGACACCGCACCGAACTGCACGACCACGGCGGATCGCTGGGCGCATTGACGTTGCTGTCCGGTTCGCTGGACGAATTCCGTTGGGACGGCGAAAGATTGCGCTGCCGACGACTGAAAGCCGGAGATCAGGCGGCGTTCCCGTTGGGCTGGGTGCATGACGTGGTGTGGGCCCCGACCGGTCCGCGTGCCGCGGTACCGACGCTGTCGGGCACCCAGGAGCTTTCTCTGAGCGTGCACGCGTATTCGCCTCCGCTGACGGTGATGTCGTACTACGAGGTCGCCGCCGAGCAACGGCTGCGCCGCCGGCGGACCGAGTTGACCGAACGACCGGAGAATCTATGTGCCGTATCGACCAGGTCTTGGAGACGGCGCGCGATCGGCTGCACCGCCTGGCTGCCGAGGACGTGCCGGCGGCTGTGCGGCGCGGCGCGTTACTCGTTGACATCCGCCCCCAGGGGCAAAGAGCGCAGGAGGGGGAGGTGCCCGAGTCGCTGAGGGCACTGATCATCGAACGTAACGTGCTGGAGTGGCGCTGCGACCCGACCAGCGATGCCCGACTGCCTCAAGCTGTCAGCGACGACGTCGAGTGGGTGGTGCTCTGCTCGGAGGGATACACATCGAGTCTGGCCGCGGTTGCGCTGCAGGACCTGGGACTGCACCGCGCGACGGACGTCATCGGCGGTTACCAGGCGCTGGCCGCCGCCGGTGTGCTGGGAGCGACTTAGCCGCCGCCTCCGCCGCCTCCGCCGTCGGCGCCGGTGTTGTACCACCAGTCGTTGGAGTCCTCGGGGTTGTAGTACTCATAGTTCTGGTGCGGCGCAGGCGCCGGCGCGGGCTCGGGCGGTGGATCCGCAGGCGGCGGCGCCGGCAGCACAACCGGTGTGCCACCGAAACCAGTCGCCGCAAACGCCGGTGCACCGAACGCCGCAACGGGCGCAGCGAAAAGAACGCCTGCCGCCGCGATCTTGGTCACAACGCGGCCCGCACCCGATGGAATAGTCCAGGTCATCGATCACTCCCTCCTTGGGGATCCGATGACGGAGATGTTGCCACTTGACTGACCGGCGTGCTAGGTAATAACGCCAACCCTTGGCTCTCTCACAGCGCCCGTTCATCTGGCGTTAGCCATCGCTGGCGTGCAGCAACGGGCGCAGCTTGGCGGTCTTCGCCGGATTCCACCGCGGCGGCTGCAACACAGCCGCCCATCCGTCGGCAACGTCGGCGACGTAAACATGGCCGTGGCCCTGGGGCACCTCGGTCGCCACCGCCATGTCGGCCGAGACCTGCAAGAACGTCACCACCGGGATCCATTCGGTCTCGGGAAGCACGTCACAACCGCGCTTTTCGCTGAGCCAGTCCGGTTTGCGGAACAGCAGCCCGGGGTTCCACCACGCGATCGGATCAGAGGCGTGCTGCAGATACACCACCCGTGGCGAATTCCATTGCTGGTCAGGGCGGTTCAAATCGCCGGGCCGCGCCACAAAGCGGGCGTAGTGACCGCGGTCGTAAATCGGGAGCCATTCGGGCGAACCGCGGTCGCGGGTCGCGGTCAGATCGGTCCAGATGGTGTTCTTGAACGTCGGCCCCGAGAAAAGCGCGCCGTCGGTGCGGGCCAACACGTTGTTGAGGCTCATGAACGGGGCCTCGCCGCCGAACGAGCCGAGGCTCTCACCGAAGACAACGATCTTGGGGCGCTGCGCTTCTGGCAGCTGTCGCACCAACCGGTCGACCGCCTCGAACAACGCCTGGCCGGCCTGGCGGGCGTTTTCTTTGTCCACCAGAAACGACAGCCAGCTGGGCAGGAACGAGTACTGCATGCTCACGACCGCGGTGTTGCCGTTGTACATGTATTCCAGCGCGTCGGCTTCCGCTTCGTTGATCCAGCCGGTGCCGGTGGTGGTGCCGACCGCGACGACAGCGCGTCGTAATCCGCCCGTGCGCTGCAACTCTCGCGCAGCGAGCTCCGCGGCGGCGGTGATGCCGTCTGCGGTGTTCAGTCCCGCGTAGGCGCGGATCGGCTCGGTCGCCGGGGCGCCGTTGAACGCCGTGAGCTGAGCGACGCTGGGTCCGCCCTTGATGAAGATGCGTCCCTGGTGCCCAAGCGATTCCCACGACACCAAAGACTGCGGCCCGCCGGAACGCAGCGTCGTTTTCGGGGCGGCGGTGTCGGGATCCATTTCGTTGTTCACCGAGGCGAAGGTGTTGTTCATGGTGCGCATCGCGAACTTCACCACCACGCCGTTTAGCAACGCGATGCTCAGCGCCACCAACAATGTCACCACGATGACGGCCGAAACCCGCGGCGGTGCAAAGCGATCGAGTCGGAGATCCAAAAAGTGGACCAGTCGTCGAAGGAGCTGTCCGGTTTCGACGACACCGAACAGCACGATCAACGACAACGCGCCGGTCAACGGATAGTCGAGCGGTACCAGGTGCTTGACTTCCATCAAGTCGCGCACCCGGTCCTGCCAGACGTGGAACCAGATCACCATCGCGACCATGCCCACTGCGCCGACGCCGATCAGCACCAGCCACGCGACCCGCGGCGCCGGCGGGCTGGATTCCCGCGACAGCATGAAACGAACCAGCCACACCGCGAAAACCCCGATGGCATAACCGAATGCGCCGGCCAAGCCGCTGACCAAACCCTGGAACAACGGCCCGCGCGGCAACAGCGACGGCGTCATCGACAACCAGATGAACACCAGCCCGGTGGCGGTACCGGTGAAGGTGTAATGCCGCACCCACCACGCTTTGCTGCCGGCGTCCGCGGCTGATTCCTGCGTGACGCCGGACTGAACGGCGGGCTTGCTCACCGTGACCCGCTAGCGGTGGGTGAAGTTCGGAGCCCGCTTCTCGACGAACGCCGCCATGCCTTCGGACTGGTCGTCGGTCGCGAAAGTCGAATGGAACAGCCGGCGTTCGTAGAGCAGGCCTTCGGCCAAGGTGGATTCGAAGGCGCGGTTGACCGCCTCCTTCGCCATCCGGGAGGCCGACCGCGACATCTGCGAAATGGTGGTCGCGACGGCTTTGGCCTCGGTCAGCAGGTCGTCGGCGGGTACCACCCGTGACACCAGACCGCTGCGCTCGGCTTCTTCGGCGCCGATGGTGCGTCCGGTCAGGATCAGGTCCATCGCCTTGGCCTTGCCGATGGCCCGGGTCAGTCGCTGCGAACCGCCCATGCCCGGCAGCACGCCGAGCTTGATCTCGGGCTGGCCGAATTTCGCTGTGTCGGCGGCGATCAGCAGGTCGCACATCATCGCGAGTTCGCAGCCGCCGCCCAGCGCATGCCCGGCCACCGCCGCAATCGTCGGCGTGCGCACGGTGGCCAGCTTGCCCCACGGCGCGAAGAAGTCGGCGTCGAACGCGTCGGCGAAGGCCAGGCTGGACATCTCCTTGATGTCAGCGCCCGCGGCGAACGCCTTCGCCGAACCGGTGATGATGATCGCTCCGATGCCGGCGTCGCTGTCCAATTCAGCTGCCGCGGTAGTGACTTCGTGCATCACATGGCTGTTGAGCGCGTTGAGCGCCTTCGGCCGGTTCAGCGTGATGATGCCGACCCGTTCCTCGCGCTCGACCAGGATGGTTTCGTAACTCATGTGCTGCTCTCCTCTAGAACGTCAGTTCGTCGTCGACGGGTGCGAAATATGCCTCGATGTCAGCTGCGGTCACCGCGGCCAGCGATGCCGGCGACCACTTCGGGTTGCGGTCTTTGTCGACCAGTTGAGCGCGGATGCCCTCTACCAGATCGTGTGAGCGCAGCGACGCCGACGACACCCGATAGTCTTGGGCCAGAACGTCTTCCAGCGTGTACAGCTTGGCGGCGCGGCGCACGGCCTCCAGCGTGACCGACAGTGCGATCGGGGAGCGGGTCGTGATCAGGTTCGCGGCGTCGTTGGCGGGCCCGGCGCCATGGCCGCGCAGTGCGGCGACGATATCGGCAATGCTGTCGCCGGCATAGCAGTGGTCGATCCAATCCCGTTGCGCGGCAAGCTCACTGGGTGGAGCCTCGACGGCGTGCGTCGCGATGGCCTGCTCGACGCCGTCGGCGGCGACGGCCTCTCGCAGCGCGTCCAGCCTGTCGTGCGGCACGTAGTGGTCGGCGAAACCCAGCGCGATCGCGTCGGCGCCGGAGAACGGCGCACCGGTCAGCGCGGCGTGCAGGCCCAACGCCCCCGGAGCCCGCGACAGCAGATAGGCACCGCCGACGTCCGGGATGAAGCCGATACCGACTTCGGGCATGGCCACCTTCGAGGTGTCGGTGACCACCCGGGTGTTGGCGTGTGCGCCCACCCCGACGCCACCGCCCATGACGATGCCGTCCATGACCGACACGTACGGCTTGGGGAAGCGACCGATCTTCGCGTTCAGGAGGTACTCGTCGTGCCAGAACCGTTTGGCTTCGACGCCGTCGGCGCGTGCGCTGTGATAAATCGCCACCACGTCGCCGCCCGCGCACAGCCCGCGTTCCCCGGCCCCGGACAGCACCACCGCGCTGACCTCGTCGTCTTGCTCCCACTTCGCGAGGATCACGCTGAGCTGGTCGATCATGGTCTGATTCAGCGAGTTGATCGCCTTCGGGCGATTGAGGGTCGCAAAGCCGACACCGTTGTCGACGCGGCTCAAGACCTCGTCGGATTGGTCCGTCACGCGCGTGTTCTCCCCTCGAAGTGGACGCCTCGTCGAAAGCTGGTCAGGACTTGACCAGCAATCTAGATCGTTACCCCCATGTCGACACTGCCGGGTAAGGTCTTGGCAGGCGGCGCCCGGCCGGGAACACGGCGGGATCGTCGTTCGTTGACCCTTTGTTCGTTCGAAGTCACAGCTCAAGAGAGGACCGACGGTGCGGGAGACTAGCAACCCGGTATTTCGCTCGCTGCCCAAGCAGCGCGGCGGATACGCGCAGTTCGGCAGTGGCGTCGCGGGAGCCGCGACTCAGTACGGGCATCAGGCAGATCCCTATGCTCCGTACACCGACCAGCGGGCAGGCGTTTCCCGCCCGCTGACCATCGACGACGTGGTCACGAAGACCGGGATGACCCTGGCGGTGTTGTCGGCCGTTGCCGTCGTCTCCTACTTCATGGTCGCAAAAGACGTGGCGCTGGCCGCCCCGTTCACCTTCGTCGGCGCGCTCGGCGGCTTGGCGCTGGTGCTGATCGGGACCTTCGCGCGTAAGCAGGACAGCCCGGTGCTGGTGTTGAGCTATGCCGCTCTGGAGGGCCTGTTCCTCGGGGCGATCTCGTTTCTGCTGGCCAACTTCTCGGTGTCGACTACCAGCGCCGGCGTGATGATCGGGCAGGCGATCCTGGGCACCATCGGCGTGTTCGTCGGAATGCTCGTGGTCTACAAAACCGGTGCCATTCGGGTCACCCCGAAGTTCACCCGGATGCTCGTCGCCGGCATGTTCGGTGTGCTGGCTCTCATGCTGGGCAACTTGGTATTGGGCATGTTCGGCGTCGGCCATGGCGAAGGCCTGGGACTGCGCAGCGGCGGCCCGGTGGCCATCATCTTCTCGCTGGTCTGTATCGGCATCGCGGCGTTCAGCTTCCTGATCGACTTCGACGCGGCGGACCAGATGATCCGGGCCGGTGCCCCGGAGAAGGCTGCATGGGGTATCGCGCTGGGCCTGACCGTGACCCTGGTCTGGCTCTACCTCGAGATCCTGCGTTTGCTCAGTTATTTCCAGAACGACTAACGCTTGACCACGAAAAAGCCGGCACGTACGAAACGTGCCGGCTTTTTCTGTTTGATGTGTGAGCTGTTTGCTGTGCGAGCTATGCGCTGATCAGCTCAGTCGCTCGATGATCAACGCCATGCCCTGACCGCCGCCGACGCACATGGTTTCCAGACCGAACGTCTTGTCGTGGGTCTGCAGGTTGTTGAGCAGCGTGGTGGCGATGCGCGCACCGGTCATGCCGAACGGGTGCCCCAGCGCGATCGCGCCCCCGGAGACGTTCAGCTTGTCCTCGTCGATGCCCAATTCGCGGGCCGAGCCGAGCACCTGCACCGCGAACGCCTCGTTGATCTCGAACAGGTCGATGTCCTTGACCGACAGTCCGGCTCGCTGCAGGGCCATCTTGCTGGCCTCGATCGGGCCCAGGCCCATGATCTCCGGGGACAGCCCGCTGACGCCGGTCGACACGATGCGGGCCAGCGGCGTGAGGCCGAGCTCCTTGGCCTTGGTGTCGCTGGTGATCACCACCGCGGCGGCGCCGTCGTTCAGCGGGCAGGCGTTGCCCGCGGTCACGGTGCCATTGGGCCGGAAGACCGGCTTGAGCTGGCTGATCTTTTCGTAGGTGGTTCCCGGTCGTGGGCCGTCATCGGTGCTGACCGTGCTGCCGTCGGGCAGCTTGACCGGCACGATCTCGCGCTCGAAGAAGC
>JBAWAV010000352.1:0-1965 GCA_049589475.1 Mycobacterium sp. | reverse complement strand
AAGTGCGTATGGCAGTTCCACCTAACCTGGTCGACTTCGTGGAGTCGGCCGGGCTTGCTGCAGTCGGATACGGTCCGGATTCGCAGGAGCAGGTGAACGCGGTCGCGGATTTCGTGCACCACGCTTTCAAGCCGCAAAATCCAGTCAGTTTGGTGCGCGCCGGCCGCGAGCTTTTCGTCGAGGGCTGGGCGCAGATGAGTAGGACGCTGACTCCACTGGCGGACGGGGCGGACCTGCTTATAACGGGCCAGACGTACCACGGGGTCGTCGCCAACGTCGCGGAATACTACGACATTCCGGTAGCGGGACTCCACCACTTCCCGATCTGCGTCAATGGCCAGCTCGCCTATCCGTCGCTACCGTCACCGCCGCACCTGGTCCGCTCCACACTAAGGGCGGCTTGGTGGCTGTATTGGCGCATGACCAAGGACGTCGACGACGCGCAACGCCGCGAACTCGGCCTGACCCGGGCGGCGGCCCCTGCGGCGAAACGGATGGCAGAACGTGGATTTCTCGAAATCCAGGCGTACGACGAGGTTTGCTTTCCGGCCCTCGCGGAGGAATGGAACGGTCGGCGACCCTTCGTCGGCGCGCTGACGATGGAGTTGCCGACGGATGCCGACGGCGAGGTCGCGTCGTGGATTGCCGCCGGAACACCGCCCATCTACTTCGGTTTCGGCAGCACACCGATCCAATCGGCAGCCGACACGATCGCCATGATCGCCGCAGCCTGCGCGGAGCTAAGTGAACGGGCCTTGATTTATTCCGGCACGAGCGGCTCCCACTGCATCTCGAATTCTGACAACGTGAAACTTGCGGGCCCGGTGAACTATGCGGCTATCTTTCCGAGCTGTCGCGCGGTCGTCCACCACGGCGGCGCGGGCACGACGGCTGCAGGCTTGCGAGCCGGCGTCCCCATGTTGGTCCTCTGGGACGTAGCCGATCAGCCGTTGTGGGCGGCACAGGTTACCCGCATGAAGGTCGGCCGCGCCCGGCGCTTGTCGACCACCACCCAGGGATCGCTGGTCGCCGACCTCCGCGATATCCTTGCCCCGCAACATGTTACCCGTGCCTGCGAAGTCGCTACCCGGATGACCGACCCTGCCGACAGCGTTACCGCGGCCGCCGATCTGTTAGAGGGCGCCGCCGGCAGGAGGCGTGTCGACTGATGTACCCAGGGAAGGTGCTCCGCAGCCGAGTCTGTCCACGTTCGACTGGATGAGTCGGTAAGGATAGGAGGTGTGCTGCTCGATGACGTCGCGCAGGTGCGCCACGGACGCGTCCCAGGGCTTGTTGTGGCGCGGCAGGATCGCCTTCAGGAAGGGGAAACGGAAGTCCTCGATGAGACCGTCCCAACAGTAGAGGGTGCCGTTATTTCGCCCAGATCGCCTGCTGGCCCACAGATGCGTCGACGAGCGTCGATAGGTTGAGTTGATGGTGGCGGCGGAGACGAACGGTTTGACACTGAGCCCTGCTTTACGAGCGCGCCTGGATAAACCAATCTCGTACCGCCAGATGAGGGTGCCCTTGTGCACGAGGTACTTGAATTCGTTCCAGAAATCGTCGAGGAAGGGGCGGGTGCGCGAGTTGAGATCCCAAGCAAGGAAGAAAGACTGGAGGTGGGGCACCATCTGGGTATTTTCGATGGCGCCGTACATGTCAGCATCGTGGAACGAACTCCACATCTCTTCGAGAGGAAAGAGCGGGCCGAACACGCTGTCGTTGGCGATGACGAAGCGGTCGAACTGATCGAGCGACCAGCCGCGCTCCCTGAGAATGCACCATGCGAGGTGCCACGAGCCGAAGTCGAGGGAGAGCGTCCGGCGGGTGTAAATGCCGGAGCAGAAAGAGCGGATGGCAGCGACCGACTCCGGCGTCAGTGTAGGCGAGCCGGAGACGAAAACGATGGTTGCTCCGAGCCCGTGCAGCGCCTTCAGGTAATAGGCGACGTACGGATCGACGATG
>JBAWAV010000351.1:0-6636 GCA_049589475.1 Mycobacterium sp. | reverse complement strand
CACCCCGGACCTCGACCTGGCTCGTAAGTTCGCCGAGGGCGTCAAGAGCGAGTTCCCCGACCAGCTGCTGGCCTACAACTGCTCGCCGTCGTTCAACTGGCGCAAGCACCTGGACGACTCGACGATCTCGCGGTTCCAGAAGGAACTCGGCGCGATGGGCTTCAAGTTCCAGTTCATCACGCTGGCCGGCTTCCACGCACTCAACTACTCGATGTTCGACCTGGCTTACGGCTACGCCCGCAACCAGATGAGCGCCTACGTCGAACTGCAGGAGCGCGAGTTCGCGGCCGAGGAGCGCGGTTACACCGCCACCAAGCACCAGCGCGAGGTCGGCGCCGGTTACTTCGACCGGATCGCCACCACTGTCGACCCGACGTCGTCGACCACGGCGCTGGCGGGCTCGACCGAAGAGGGCCAGTTCCACTGAGCCGAAGGCTCAACCACTGAGACCGAGCCGTAGCCACAAGCGAACGGCTTGACAGCGCAGGCCCCGCCCGGAAACCCTGGGCGGGGCCTGACGCATATCGAGAGGACTCTAGTGAGCAATGCGATTGAGCGCGTTGGCGTTATCGGTGCCGGGCAGATGGGCGCGGGGATCGCTGAGGTATCGGCGAAAGCCGGAGCCGACGTGGTGGTCTTCGAACCGACCGACGAGCTGGCCGCCGCGGGCAAGGCCAGGATCGAGGCATCACTGGAGCGGGCCGTCAGCAAGGGCAAACTGCCCGCCGACGAGCGCGAGGCGACGCTGGCGCGGCTGCGCTACACCACCAAGCTGTCCGACCTCGCCGACCGTCAGCTGACCATCGAGGCGATCGTCGAAAACGAGGCCGTCAAGGCGAAGGTCTTCGCCGAACTCGACGAGATCGTCACCGATCCGGCCGCCGTGCTCGCATCCAACACCTCGAGCATTCCGATCATGAAGATCGCTGCGGCGACCAAGAATCCGGGCCGCGTGCTCGGTTTGCACTTCTTCAATCCGGTGCCCGTTCTGCCACTCGTCGAGTTGATCAGCACGATCGTCACCGACGACGAGGCCGTGGCGCGCACCGAACAGTTCGCCAGTGATGTGCTCGGCAAGAAGGTGGTGCGCTGCGGAGACCGCTCCGGCTTCGTCGTCAACGCGCTGCTGGTGCCGTATCTGCTGTCCGCCATCCGCATGGTCGAGTCGGGCGTCGCGTCGGTGGAAGACGTCGATACCGCGATCGTCGCGGGGCTCTCGCATCCGATGGGCCCGTTGCGGCTTTCCGATTTGATCGGGCTCGACACCATGAAATTGATCGCCGACGCCATGTACGACGAATTGAAGGACGCGCACTACGCCCCGCCGCCACTGCTGCAACGCATGGTCGAGGCCGGCCAACTGGGCAAGAAATCCGGTAAGGGCTTCTACACCTACTGAGGTGCCATCGCGCCGGGTTGCGTTGCGTAGCAGACCATTCGAGTGCGCGCGGCCGGAACGCAGTAATCCCCCGGCCATGGTTATCGGGTTCGTTGGCAACACAGCGAGCAGGGAACGGCGCAACGCTATGAACGCTACGGCGAAGTTATCGACTGGAAATGGACTGCCCGGCCGCGGCAGTCGGATTGGAACGTGGCGCCAAGGCGGGCATCGTCACACCGGTGGCCGCCGGCGCATCGGGTGCCGAAGCCATCGCCCGGGCGTGGCGCAACATCGTGCTCGGCGAGGCCGACATGGCGATCTGCGGCGGCGTCGAGACGAAGATCGAGGCCGTGCCCATCGCGGCATACACACACCAGAACCTGCTGTCGACGAACAACGACGATGCGATCACCCGGGCGATCCGGCTCGCCGGCCTCACTCCCGCCGACATCGACCACGTGAACGCGCACGCCGCGAGAACCGTCGAGGGTGACCTGGCTGAAGCGCGGGCTATCCGGCACGCACTGGGCAATCGGTATCCGGCGGTCTACGCGCCGAAGGCCGCCCTGGGCGATTCGATCGGCGCGGTCGGTGCGGTGGAGGCGATCCTGACTGTGCTTGCGGTGCGCGACGGCATCATCCCGCCGACGTTGAACCTGCAGACGCTCGACCCGGAGATCGATCTGGATGTGGTGTCCGGCGAATCGCGACCGGGCGACTACCGCTATGCGGTCAGCGATTCGTTCAGCTTTAGGTGGACTCAACGTCGCCCTTGCCTTCGGTCGCTACTGACGACGGTCACCGTCCCGGCAGCAACACACCGATCGCCAGGCCCGCCACCAGCAGGGCGCCCGCCTGCCGAACGTGCACAAACGCCAACGCGGCGTACCACAACGGCCACACCGGAAAATTGGCCGGCGGCTCGTCGGGCGGAGGCTGGCGGAAGTAGGGCCACACCTTGATCAACCGGGGCAGCGCAAGCACGACCAGCAGCGCGGGCCACGGCATCGCCTTCGCCAACACCGCTGTCACGACCAGCAGGTAGAACCCGACCATCATCGCGAGTGTCAGCACGCGGGCCCGGGCCGCGCCGAAGATCACCGGCAACGTGCGGATACCCAACGGCTCGTCGTATGGGATCTTGTCGGTGTGCTTGCCCATCAGCACCGTCGTGCACAGCAATCCGTAGGGGATTGACGCCAGCAGCACCCCACAGCCGACGTGGCCGACCGCCGAGTAGTAAGTGCCACACACCATCAGCGGGCCCCACACCACGAACACGTCCGGTTCGCCGAGGCCGCGTTTCTTCAAGCGAACCGGCGGTGCGGTGTAGGCGACGCTGAGGATGAAGCCGGACAACGCGAACGCCAGTACGGGCCAGCCGCGGGCCCAGGTCAGCACGACCAGGATCGCCAAGTCGGCCAGGTTCACCAGCCCGATTGCGACCAGCAGGGTGCGGCGGCTGACCAACCCCGACAGCACCGGATGCGGGGCGTACAACGCGCGCGGATAGGTGTTGCTATCGAGACCGGTCTGAGTGTCGAACAGATCATTCATCAGGTTGTTGGCGGTGTGCGCCAACAGAATTCCGACGATCGCGAGAGTGAGCCAGCGCCAATCGAATCCAGGCTGTCTGACCGCCAGCAGCGCGGCAACCAGGCCGGCGAACAAGGTCATCGGCAGCACCGCGGCGCGGGTGACGACGAGCCAGCGGGTGACCGCGTCGACCGGTCCGTCCGGCGGGGGATTGGTGGTGCGAAGGGCATACGCCCATGAGCTGAAGCGAGATCGCGCCTTCAGGTCGCTCATGGCGCCAACGTAGTCCGCTAGTCGGTCAGGTGCGGCACTATCGGCGACGGATGTGGTTGGCCGCGGAATTTCTCCAGCGAGCCACCGACCTCGACGATGCCGCACAGCGCGCTCCAGCTCAGCATGGTCAGGTAGTCGATGAGTTCATCGGCGCTCATCCGCGGGTCCAGCAGCCAGGAGTGCGTGGCCAACTGGACGCCGCCGACGATCATGTACGCCCACGGCTCGACGCCGCCGAGATCCATTCCCTCGGGGCGCATCCGGCGGCGCAACATGACAGCCAGCATCCGGGCGATGATGCGCTCCGAATCGGCGACAACTTTGTTCTTGCCGGCGGAGTTGTTGGCCATCACGAACCGGTACGGCTCGGGCTCGGAGGCGACCGTTTCGACGTAGACCCGGATGACTTCGCGGGTCAGGTCGAAGCCGTCCAGGTTCGACGACAGCGCCTTGGCCATGTTGGGGATCAACGTGATCTGTGCGAACCGCATCATGACGGCGGTCGTCAGGTCGTTCTTGTCGACGAAGTAGCGGTACAGCACGGTCTTGGAGACGCCGATCTCGCCGGCGATCTCGTCCATGCTCACGTACTGGCCACGCCGCCGGATCGCATCGATCGTTCCGTCGATCAACTCGTTGCGGCGTTCGACCTTGTGCTGATGCCAACGTCGTTTCCGGCCATCCGTCTTCACCGTCCCGGCCGGGAGCTGCTGAGCCACTATTGACGGTCCTAATCTGTAGACCCTTTGCATAGTACGGCTTATCTCTCGCAAATTCTCGCCTGGACCTCACACAACAGCGTTGTGTTCACGGGGCGGTAACAGTTACCGGGTTTTTTCGGCGGTGCCCAAAGGTGCATCGTCACCGAACAGCTACCTCGATAGCGGATGATGGTGAGGTGGCAGTCGGACTGAACGGAAGACCCGAGACGGGTCCCAAACACCGAGCCGATCCGCGGCGCGCGCAGGCGACGCCGACGGATCCGGAACCGCTGCCACCGGAGGCGCCGAGCAAACCCGGGTCGTTCGCGGAATCGTTCGCCGGAGCCGACCCGCAGGCGGACGCCGAACGACAGCGGGCGCTGCGACGGATGAAAGCGGTCGCGCTGAGTTTTCTGATCGGCGCCACCGGCGTGTTCCTCGGCTGCCGGTGGGCGCAGTCCGCCGGCATCACCGCCACCTGGGTCGGCTACGTGGGTGCCGCCGCGGAGGCCGGTATGGTCGGCGCGCTCGCGGACTGGTTTGCCGTGACCGCGCTGTTCAAGCACCCGCTGGGCATCCCGATCCCGCACACCGCGATCATCAAACGCAAGAAGGACCAGCTCGGCGAGGGCCTCGGCACGTTCGTCCGGGAGAACTTCCTGTCGCCGGAGGTCGTCGGCACCAAGATTCGCGACGCACAGATCCCCAGCCGGCTGGGCAAGTGGCTGTCGGAGCCCTCTCACGCCCAGCGGGTCGCCGCCGAGTCGGCCACCGTGTTGCGGGTGCTGGTGGAGTTGCTGCGCGACGACGACGTCCAGCACGTCATCGACCGGGTGATCGTGAAGCGCATCGCCGAGCCGCAGTGGGGTCCGCCAGTCGGCCGGGTATTGGCCACGCTGCTCGCCGAGCACCGGCAGGAAGCCCTCATCCAGTTGCTGGCCGATCGGGCATTCCAGTGGTCGCTGAATGCCGGCGAAATCATCCAGCGTGTGGTCGAGCGCGACTCGCCGACCTGGTCGCCGCGATTCGTCGACCATCTCGTCGGCGACCGCATCCACCGCGAGCTGATGGACTTCACCGATAAGGTCCGCCGCAATCCGGACCACGAACTGCGCCGCTCCGCGACCCGCTTCCTGTTCGAGTTCGCTGACGACCTCCAGCACGACGACGCGACGATCGCCCGCGCCGAGGCCGTCAAGGAACAATTGATGGCGCGTGAAGAGGTCACCAACGCCGCCGCGACGGCCTGGAAGACGCTCAAACGCCTGGTGCTCGAAGGTGTGGACGACCCGTCGAGCGCGTTGCGCACCCGCGTCGCCGACGCGGTGGTGAGCATCGGCGACTCGCTGCGCGACGACGCCGACCTGCGGGACAAGGTCGACAACTGGATCGTGCGCGCCGCTGAACACCTGGTCGCGCAGTATGGGGTAGAGATCACAGCGATTATTACCGACACCATCGAACGCTGGGACGCCGAGGAAGCCAGTCGGCGTATCGAGCTGCATGTCGGCCGTGACCTGCAGTTCATCCGGATCAACGGCACGGTGGTGGGCTCGCTGGCCGGGCTGGTCATCTTCACGGTCGGGCAACTGCTTTTTTGAGCACTGCTAACTAGTGCTTGCAAAAGCTAGCACTAGTTAGCTACGGTGGACGTGTTCGCACCGAGTGGACCGACACAAGGACTCAAGGAATTAGCCATGGCTCAGGAGGAAAAGCTCTCCGCTGTGGTCTCCACGGCCGCGTCCGACATCGGCAGCTTCATCAAGGCGCAGCGTGAAGCAGCGCAAGTATCGGTGCGGCAGTTAGCGGAGAAAGCCGGTGTCAGCAATCCGTATCTCAGCCAGATCGAGCGCGGATTACGCAAACCCTCCGCTGAAGTGCTCAGCCAGATCGCCAAGGCGCTGCGGGTCTCCGCCGAGGTTCTCTACGTACAGGCCGGAATTCTCGAACCTGGGGCGAAGAACGAGGTTCGCGACGCCATCGTCACCGATGCGGCGATCACTGAGCGACAGAAACAGGTCCTGCTGGACATCTACACGTCCTTCGTCCAACAAAACGAAGCTGATCGTGAGGAGACTGCGCCTGCTTAGACCGCGGACAACCTGGCAAAACCAAATCACGAGACCGAGAACGACGAAAGGAAACACCAATGGCGGAAAACAACCCGAACATCGATGACCTGAAAGCTCCGCTGCTCGCCGCGCTGGGCGCCGCTGACCTGGCCCTGGCCACCGTCAACGACCTGCTCGCCGAATTGCGCGAGCGCGCCGAGGAGACCCGCACCGACACCCGCAGCCGCGTCGAGGAGAGCCGTGCTCGCCTGACCAAGCTGCAGGAAGAGGTGCCCGAGACACTGCGCGAGCTGCGCGAGCGGTTCACTGCCGACGAGCTGCGCAGCGCCGCGGAAGGCTACGTCGAGGCAGCCACCTCTCGCTACGCCGAGCTGGTCGAGCGCGGCGAGGCCGCGTTGGAGCGGCTGCGCAGCCAGTCCGGTCTGGACGACGTGTCGGAGCGTGCCGAAGGCTACGTCGACCAGGCGGTCGAGCTGACCCAGGAGGCGCTGGGCACCGTGGCATCGCAGACCCGCGCGGTCGGCGAGCGCGCCGCCAAGCTGGTCGGCATCGAGCTGCCGAAGAAGACCGACGCGGCCGCCAAGAAGGCCCAGAAGGCTGTCGCCAAGAAGGCCCCGGCCAAGAAGGCGCCCGCCAAGAAGGCTCCGGCCAAGAAGGCCCCGGCCAAGAAGGT
>JBAWAV010000350.1:0-1545 GCA_049589475.1 Mycobacterium sp. | reverse complement strand
GGACGGTTGCGGCCGCTCGACATAGCTCAGAACTTCCGGACCGCCGGTTTCTGCGACTTCGATTGCGTGCATGCTGACTATCATCCGCATGCATGGAGTCCGCATGAAGTTGGCCCGGCCCGACATTCGCCATCCCCGGATTGTGCTGGCCGGTTCGGCGGACGGCGACGATGCCGGCCTGGTGGCCGCGCTGCGCACGCGCGGCCTGCATGCGCACTGGTTGTCCTGGGACGACCCACGCACGCTCGACGCCGATCTGGTGATCCTGCGGGACAGTAGCGATCACGCCGAGTTTTTGGCGTGGACCAAGCGGGTGCCCAACCTGTTGAACGCTCCTGACGTCGTCGCCTGGAACACCGGCCGGCGCTATCTGCGCGACCTTGGCCGCGCGGGAGTGCCCGTGCTGCGGGGCCGTCGTCCGTCAGGCTCAGCGGTTCGCACCGCGCTGGTTTTTATCGGCGGCATCCAGTCCCACGCCTTCGTCGAGAACTCGCCGATCGAGGCCGATTTCGAATTGTGGGACCTCGGACAGGCCGCCCTGCAGGCAACCGTCGACCACCTCGATATCGGTGTCGAGGAGCTGCTGTACGCCCGCGCGGACGTCATCGAAGAATCCGGTGATGCCGAGCTGGTGGAGCTGAATCTGGTTGCCCCGTCATTGGGTTGGCATCTACTCGATGACGGCGCCCGCGACGACGCGCAGCGTCAATTCGCTTTGTGTGTCGAGTCAGCCCTGGACCGGTTGGGGCTGGGTCCGCTCTCGCATCGAGGCCCATAAGGCCGCGGTGGCCGCGGTGCATATCGCCGCCCCGGCGACGTGGACCGCGACCAGCGCCGCCGGAACGCCGGTGAAGAACTGCACGGTTCCGACCGCGGCCTGCCCGAAGACCGCCACCAGCAGGACGCTCAGCCGCAACAGCACCGGCCGCGGCGCATGCACGGCCAGCAGCCCGAAGCCGAGCCCGACCAGCAGGGCGAGGTAAGCGATCAGCAGCGACGAGTGCGCGTGCACCAGCGTGGTGATCTCGATCCGCAGCCGCGGCACGGTCCGACGCGGGCTGGTATCCCCGGCATGCGGGCCCGCGGCCGTGACCAGCGTGCCGGCCACCAGGACCGCGGCCAGCGTCAGTGCGCTGAGCAGAGTGAGCGCGCGCAGCGGCTTGACCACTTGGTGACCGATCACCCCGTCGTCGGGCTCGCCGATCTTGACAAACAGCAGCACCGAGAGCCACACCATGGTCATCGAGGTGAGCAGGTGGATGGCCACTGTCCACCACAACAGCCCGGTGCGGACGGTGATGCCGCCGATCACTGCCTGCAAGACCGTCGAGGCCGGCATCAGCCAGGCGTAGAGCAGCACTTCGGCTCGGCGGTGGGCCCGGTAAACCACCAACACCGCCAGCGCCGCGGTGAGCACTACGGCGAAGGTGATCATCCGGTTGCCGAATTCGACGGCCTGGTGGATGCGGGGCACCTCGGAAACCGCGACCGGGGTGAAGCTGCCCGGAAAGCATTGCGGCCACGTCGGGCAGCCAAGTCCGGAGG
>JBAWAV010000349.1:0-6474 GCA_049589475.1 Mycobacterium sp. | reverse complement strand
TCGCTGCTGACCGGTCGCAATGCCACCACGGTGGGCATGGCCATGATCGAAGAGTTCACCGAAGGATTCCCCAACGCATGCGGCCGTATTCCGTTCGAAACCGCTTTGCTGCCAGAGGTGTTGGCCGAACAGGGCTACAACACCTACTGCATCGGTAAGTGGCACCTCACCCCGCTGGAAGAGTCCAACCTGGCGGCGACGAAGCGGCACTGGCCGACGTCGCGCGGATTCGAGCGCTTTTACGGGTTCTTGGGCGGCGAGACCGACCAGTGGTATCCGGACCTGGTGTACGACAACCACCCGGTGAGCCCGCCGGGTACGCCCGAGGACGGCTACCACCTGTCGAAAGATCTCGCGGACAAGACAATTGAATTCATTCGCGATGCCAAAGTGATCGCACCGGACAAGCCGTGGTTCAGCTACGTCTGCCCCGGCGCCGGCCACGCCCCACACCACGTCTTCAAGGAATGGGCGGACCGCTACGCCGGCAAATTCGACATGGGCTACGAACGCTATCGCGAGATCGTGCTGGAGCGGCAGAAGTCGATGGGCGTCGTGCCGCCGGACACCGAACTGTCGCCGGTCAACCCCTACCTCGATGTCACCGGCGCCGACGGTCAGCCGTGGCCGCTGCAGGACACCGTGCGGCCTTGGGATTCGCTGAACGACGACGAGAAGAGACTGTTCAGCCGGATGGCGGAAGTGTTCGCCGGCTTCCTGACCTACACCGACGCCCAGATCGGCCGGATCCTGGACTATCTCGAGGAATCCGGCCAACTGGACGACACCATCATCGTGGTGATCTCCGACAACGGCGCCAGCGGTGAGGGCGGGCCGAACGGATCGGTGAACGAAGGCAAGTTCTTCAACGGCTACATCGACACCGTCGAAGAGAGCATGAAGGTCTTCGACCACCTCGGCGGGCCCGAGACCTACAACCATTACCCGATCGGGTGGGCGATGGCCTTCAATACGCCCTACAAGCTGTACAAGAGATACGCGTCTCACGAGGGTGGGATCGCGGACACCGCGATCATCTCGTGGCCCAACGGAATCACGGCGCACGGAGAAGTCCGAGACACCTACGTCAACGTTTCCGACATCACCCCCACTGTCTACGAGCTGCTGAACATCGAGCCGCCGGCAACCGTCAGGGGTGTCCCGCAGAAGCCACTGGACGGGGTGAGTTTCAAAGCGGCTCTTGACGATCCGTCAGCCGACACCGGCAAGCAGACCCAGTTCTACACCATGCTGGGTACTCGCGGGATTTGGCACAACGGCTGGTTCGCCAACACCGTTCACGCCGCTACACCCTCGGGCTGGGGACATTTCGATGCCGATCGCTGGGAGCTCTTTCACATCGAAGCCGACCGCAGCCAGTGCCACGATCTGGCCGACGAGCACCCCGAGAGGCTGGCGGAGCTCAAGGCGCTGTGGTTCGCCGAGGCCGGCAAATACAACGGCCTGCCGTTGTCCGACCTCAACATCATGGAGACGCTGATGCGCTCGCGGCCGATGCTGGCCGGCGATCGCAACAGCTACACCTACTTTCCCGATTGCGCGGACGTCGGGATCGGTGCCGGCGCCGAGATCCGCGGACGCTCGTTCGGGGTCCTGTCTGACGTCACCATCGACACCACCGGCGCCGAAGGCGTGCTGTTCAAGCAGGGTGGTGCACACGGGGGGCATGTGCTGTTCATCCAGGACGGGCGGTTGCACTACGTCTACAACTTCCTCGGTGAGCGTCAGCAGGAGGTCTCGTCGTCGGCTGCAATACCGTTGGGCCGGCACGTGTTCGGGGTCCGCTACGCCCGAACCGGCACCGTGGAGAACAGCCACACGCCACTCGGTGACGTGACGTTGTTCATCGACGACGATACGGTCGGCACCCTGACGGATGTGCAGTCGCACCCGGGGACCTTCGGATTGGCCGGAGCCGGAATCACCGTCGGACGCAATGGTGGTTCGGCGGTGTCCAGTCGATACAAGGCGCCGTTCCGGTTCACCGGCGGCACCATCACACAGGTGACCATCGATCTGTCCGGTCGTCCGTATGAAGACGTGGAAAAAGAATTGGCGCTGGCCTTTTCGCGTGACTGAACCGCCCTCGAGTGGCGTGTCGGCCGCGTGGGCAGCGGCCTGCCTGGCGACGATGGCCGCCCTGTCGTCGGGGTGCGTCAGAACCATCGACGGGGTCGCTGCCGGGCTCGGCGTATCGGCGAAGTCGACTGCGCCACAGTCCGCGACGGGCAACAGCACACCGGTCCCCGGGATCGAGACGACGCTGCCGGACCACATTCCGCCCAACGCGTTCGCATGCTTTCCGGATCCCACCGAGATCGGCGTGGGCACCGTCGCCCAGGTGTCCGATCCGGCTGCGCCGAGGATCACCGTCGCGCGACCCGATGGCTGGACGGGCGAACCCGGACAACGCGATGTGGCGTTGTCGCTGTCCGGACCCGACCGCCTCACGGCGACGGTGACCATCGCCGTGACGACGCTCGATCCCGCAGCGGCCTTCACCGACTATGCCGCGATGCTGGCGCGCGCCAAGCCCGACCTGCATGTCGACACCGCGGGCGCCCCATTCTGCGACTACAGCAGCCAGAAGCTGACCGGGACGTATCTCGGGACGCCGGGCATCCTCGATTTCGCCGACCGCATCACCCACATCTGGACCAACACCGACAAGTACCTGGTCACCACCCACCTCGAAGGCCCCGCCGACGCACCGGGATTCGACGCGGCGAAAACCGCGCTGATGCAGGACTTCGCGGTGGTCATACCCTGAAGCCATGCCCACCGAGCTAGTCGAACTGCCGTCCGGATCCTTCCGGATGGGATCCACGAGCTTCTACTCCGAAGAAGCACCGATCCACACGGTGAGCGTCGGCGCGTTCGCGGTCGAACGGCATCCGGTGACCAACGGTCAATTCGCCGAATTCGCCGACGCGACGGGGTATGTGACCGTCGCCGAACAGCCCATCGACCCCGCGTCGTATCCGGGGGCCGATGCGGGTGAGTTACAGCCGGGCGCAATGGTTTTCCGTCCGACCGCGGGTCCGGTCGACCTGCGGGACTGGCGACAGTGGTGGGTGTGGGTCCCGGGCGCCAACTGGCGGCATCCGTTCGGACCGGACAGCGACATCGCCGGCCGGGCAGACCATCCCGTCGTGCAGGTGGCCTATCCCGATGCCGCGGCATATGCGCGTTGGGCCGGTCGGCGGCTGCCGACCGAGGCCGAATGGGAGTACGCCGGTCGCGGCGGGGCCGCCACGACCTATGCGTGGGGTGACGAGGAGAAGCACGGCGGGATGCTGATGGCCAACACCTGGCAGGGCAGATTTCCGTACCGCAATGACGGCGCTCTCAACTGGGTCGGCACCTCGCCGGTGGCTGCATTTCCGCCCAACGGGTTCGGCCTCTTCGACATGATCGGCAACGTCTGGGAATGGACGACCACCGAGTTCTCGGCCCACCACCGGTTGGACCAGCCAGCCAAAACCTGCTGTGCGCCAACGGGTCCCGCTGACCCGACAATCGCGCAGACGCTCAAGGGCGGTTCACACCTGTGCGCCCCGGAGTACTGCCACCGGTATCGGCCCGCGGCGCGTTCGCCGCAGTCGCAGGACACTGCGACGACGCACATCGGGTTCCGGTGCGTAAGCGACCTGCCGGCCGGGTCAGCTGACGGCGTCGACCGCGCTTGACACCCTGGCCTGGAAGTCCGGCGGCAGCGGGATGTAGCCGTGCTTGTCCAGGTCGATCTGGCCGGGTCCGAGGGTCGCCTGCAGGGCCGCCTTGACCGCCGCCCCAACCGCTGGGTCAGGGTATTTGGAGCAGACGATCTCGTACGTCGCCAGGACGATCGGATACACGTCATCCTGGGTGGGGTTGTAGAACGACGAGAGATCGAGCACCAGGTCGTTGCCTTTGCCGACGAACTTGGCCCCGGCTATGGTCTTGCCGACCGAGTCGGTGCCGATGCGGACCGGGCGTCGCGACTTGCGGCTGGCCGGGGTTTTGATCTCGGCGGCGTAGAGCCCCTCGTCCATTGCGAAGGACAACTCGTTGTAGGTGATCGCGCCCTCGGTGTTCTTCACCATCGCCGAGGTGCCGTCGTTACCTTTGGCGGCGGTGCCGACGCCGCCCTTGAATTCTTTGCCGGTGCCCTGGGTCCACATTCCAGCGGCCGCGGCCGCCAGATAGGCCTGGAAGTTGGCGGTGCTGCCGGATTTATCGCTGCGGTAGACGACGTGGATGTCCTCCGACGGCATGGAGGCGTTCAGCGCGCTGATGGCCGGGTCGTCCCAGCGGGTGATGCTGCCGTTGAAGATGCCCGCGATGGTCTGCGCGTCGAGCACCAGGATGTCGACGGGCAGGTTGTAGGTGATGGCCAGCGGGCCGAACACCACCGGCAGGTTCCAGGCCGGCGCCCCGCCGCATCGCTTCGTTGCAGCGCCCTGCTGGTCGTCGCCGAGTGGCGTGTCCGAACCGGCGAAGTCACTCTTGCCGGCGAGGAAGTCGCTGATTCCGTTGCCCGAACCGTTCGCGGTGTAGTTGAGGGTGTGCCCGGGGCAGGACTTGCCGTAGGCGCTGACGAATCGCTTCATCGCGTTGGCTTGTGCCGTCGAGCCGCTGGCCGAAATCGCCGGCTTGCCGCCACAGTTGACCACGACGCTGGCGTACGCCGTGCTGGTGTGCGGGACCTCGCATCCCGATAGCACTACGGCACCCGCTGCCAGCAAACTCATCGCAGCGACTAAACGACTGTGCTTCATGTTGACTGCCTCACCCCGGACTTCGACACGATGTTGCGAACTATTGCTAACGATTCGGCCTCGCGGACCGACATCAGATTAGCCGCTCGATAGCCGAACTGTCCCGCCCCAGCGCGGATTTGAAAGATATGATTAGTCAGCCTGAACTGCGCGTTACCGCCGGATGGCCAACGGGTGACGAATCCTCCTCGACGCGTCCGGCATCAATCTTTCGCCGCGCGATCGGCAGGTGGATTCGCTAACCTGACCCCGTGTTGCGCCGACAGGACGACGTTCTGTACTCAGTCCCAGTCCGCTCCCGGCAGGCTGCTCAGGCCGGTGGCGAGCAATGACCATCGAGGCCCCGCCGACAACTCCGCTGTCGCGCGAGGAGAAGCGACAGCGCCGGCGCATCCCGATCGTCGTCATCGTGCTTGTGGCGTTCGTCGTCGCCTACGCCTTGTCGCTGCTCGGCGTTCACTTGCTCCAGAAATCGGAGGGTCCACTCCCACAGCTGGACCTGAGCGAGGCCGCGCCCGACGAAACCGTCGTCCAGATGAGCCTGGAAGAGTTGAAACCCACGACGAATCGCCTCACCGTGAACGTGCTGATCTATCCCGGTGAGTCGTTGTACGACAAGCGTTTCGACGAGCTGAACACTGACATCTCGGTGCGGCTGTATCCACCCAACGACCTCGGCGATCTGACCTACCCGAAAGGTAAGGCGCCGGCGCAGGTCACCACCACGATCAAGGCGCGTGGCGAGCCCGGCACCTGGCCGTTCGACTCCTACCGCACCGAGCCACTGTCCGCCGATGTGTTCGTCGGAACCGGCGCCGAGCGGAAACGAATACCCGCGCGCGTTCAGGTGACCGGAGGAATGGACGGCTGGGACGCCACCGTCAAGCGCAATACCGACACCAGCGAAACCGGCAACCACAACACCAGCAATGTTGTCGTCACCCTGCACCGGGCGAAGGGGCCGCTGATCTTCGACCTGGGCATCATCCTGGTTTTGATCAGCCTGCCGACCTTGGCGCTGCTGGTGGCCATTCCGATGGCGCTGGGCAGAAGGAAATTCGTGCCACCCTTCGCAACCTGGTACGCCGCGAACCTGTTCGCGATCGTTCCGCTGCGAAATATCCTGCCGGGTGCCCCGCCGCCCGGCTCGCTGATCGACCAGGCCCTGGTGCAATGGGTACTGCTCGCACTGGCGACCGCGATGGCCCTGTACGTCTTTTCCTGGGTGCGGCAAGGGGACTAAGCAGCCCGGTTGGCGTCTGCGCTCAGCCGGTTGACCAGGAATTTGGCTCTGAGCAGGTCTTCACCTAGACTCTAGGGGTTGCCTTGGGCAGACCTCGGCTGGCATTTACGAGAATGACCTGTCAGCCCCGCGTGCCTTTCGGTGACAAAGACCATGCTCGACAGGTCGGGTGGACTATGCAATCCAGCGTCCCCCGGTGTGTCGGCGCGTGGGCGTGCATACGTGAACCAGGTCAGGAGATCGAGTGATTCAGCAGGAATCGCGGCTGAAGGTGGCCGACAACACGGGCGCCAAGGAGATCTTGTGCATCCGCGTGCTCGGCGGCTCGTCGCGGCGGTACGCCGGCATCGGCGACGTCATCGTGGCGACGGTCAAGGACGCCATCCCCGGCGGCAACGTCAAGCGCGGTGATGTGGTCAAGGCCGTGGTGGTGCGCACCGTCAAGGAGCG
>JBAWAV010000348.1:0-2894 GCA_049589475.1 Mycobacterium sp. | reverse complement strand
AATGGAGGCCGGGCAAGGCCCGTGACGCCATCGTCTGTGAGGACAGCGCACGGGTATCGATCCCACCGCGCGTGACCTCCGCTTTGGCAAAGCCCTCCGTGCCGGATGGCGTCAACAGCCAGGCCTGAAGCTGCTCTGCCACTGCTGCCAGCGCCTTATCCGTCATCATGCCGATGGGAGGCGCGCTTTCATCGGGTGAAAGTGCATGCGCCAGGCGCTGCGGCAGGCGATCCGCGAGCGCGGTGCGCAGCGCGATTCTGGGCCTGGCGCGTTTGGCCGCGAGCAAAGCGTCCCGCGCATCCGCGCCGGGCATGAGATTGACAGAAATTCTGTCATTGCCACGCAGATAGCTCGAAATTTGCAGGATCGCCGGGCCTGAGAGGCCGCGATGGGTGAACAGCATTGCTTCGCGAAAGCGGGTCTTGCCCGCTTCCACCAGAACCTCGCAGGCCGTGCCCGACAGCGCGCGCATCAGGCTGAGGTCGGGCTCGCCGAAGGTGAGGGGGACAAGGGCCGGCTCCGGTGCCACCACAGGCAGGCCGAATTGTTCGGCGACGCGATAGGCGAAGTTTGTGGCGCCGAGTTTCGGGATGGAGAGTCCGCCGCTCGCGACGACGAGGCCTCGTGCCGAGAAGCGCTCCCCGGTCTCCGTTGTCACGTGAAACATCCCGTCATGCGTGACGGCGGCAATGCGGGTGTTGAAGCTTAGCCGGACCGCGGCCTCCTGGACGGCCGCCATCAGCATGGAGACGATCTGACGCGCCGATCCATCGCAGAAGAGCTGGCCGAGTGTCTTTTCGTGCCAGGCGATGCCGTGGCGGTCGACCAGGGCGATGAAGTCGGCCGGTGTGAAGCGGCTGAGGGCGGATTTGGCGAAATGCGGATTGGCAGAAATGAAACGGTTGGCCGGCGCCTCCCGGTTCGTGAAGTTGCAGCGGCCTCCGCCGGAAATCAAAATCTTGGCGCCGGGCTCGGCATTATGGTCGAGCAGGAGGATACGCCTGCCGCGTTGGCCGGCTGTCATGGCGGCCATAAGCCCGGCCGCCCCTGCGCCGATGATGATAGCGTCGAAAGCGCTTGATCCTTCCACGAGACCGTTACCCTTCGAGCAGATGTCCGAAGGCGCGGAAAGGGCGCAGCCGGTCACAGATGATCTTGAGAATGGCAAGCATCGGCACGGCGAGAATGGCGCCGGCGACCCCCCACATCCAGTACCAGAAGATCAAGGAAAGCATGACCGCGACCGGGTTGATGGTGAAACGGCTGGCCACCAGCATGGGCGTGATGATCTCACCTTCGGCGACGTGGATGCCGAAATAGAGACAGGCCGGCAGAATGGAGATCCAGGCGAAGCCGGCGGTGACGATGCCGACAGCGAGGAAGAGGAGGATGCCGACAAAGGGGCCGAGGATCGGCACGAAGTTGAGGCAGAAGGCGACCACGCCCCAGAGCACCGGGCCGGGCACGCCGCAGATCCACATCACCAGCGCCGTCGCGCAACCGACGACGGCATTGATGATCGTGATCGTCAGCAGATAGGCCGAAAGGTCGCGCTCCATATGCATCGAGATTTCGACGGCGTCGCGCTTGTCGTCGGAGTGAGGAAGAACTTCCACGAGCCGCAACAAAAAGGTCTCCCCGAAGACCAGGAGATAGAAAAGCACGAGCAGCGTTTCGAGGAGATTGGAGGCGATTGTCCCGGTGCCGCTGAAAACCGCGGTGACCATTCCGACCGGATGGGAGAGAATGGAATCGGACGCGCCGAAATGCACACCCATGTTTGACAGCAGGTGATCGAGGCGGGCGATGGTGGGCCGCAGCGCGGCAAAGCGTTGCTGCAACATCGGCCAGGCTTGCGGCAGCTGCCCGGCCCAGCGCGATGCCGGGTTCGATAGAAGCGCACCGAGACCGACGAAGACGCCGAGCAGCAGGATGATGGAAACCAGGGCGCCCACCGCCTTCGGGATGCGGATGCGCTCCAGAAGCTTCACCAGAGGCTGGAAAAGCAGCTTCAGCACCATGGCGAGCACGACCGGCAGCACGATATCCCGTGCGACATAAAGGCAGGTCAGCACGGCGATCAGGGTCAGAATGCCGAGGAAAACCGTGTTCCAGTTCCGCGGCAGCGGCATGTCCCGCGTGTTGGGATGATTGACCTGCGGGTCCCTGGCCGCAATGCCGAGAACGCGGCGGAACTCGCCACGCGCTTTGCGCGCACGTGTTTCAGGCGGCTCAGAGGAGTTCGTAACGGACTCAAAAGAATCAGGTTCGGGCATTCGGTTCCAATATATAGGTGTGCCAGGCCAGATGCAGCTGTGACGCCGGGTCGATCAGGCCAGCCAGGATGGCGTCGGGAGGCCTTTGCTCTTGAGGAACTCCGGGTTGAAGAGTTTGGACTGATAGCGGCTGCCGCCATCACACAGGATCGTAACAATGGTGTGCCCGGGCCCCAGATCACGGGCGACACGAACGGCGGCGGCGACATTGATGCCGGTAGAGCCGCCGACTGACAGACCTTCATGCTGCAACAGGTCAAAAACCTGGCCGAGTGCTTCCGTATCCGGGATGCGGAACGCGCCGTCGATCAGGGCGCCGTCCAGATTGCCGGGCACGCGGGACTGGCCGATGCCTTCGGTGATGGAACTGCCCGAAATCGAAAGGTCATTGGATGTCACCCAGCCGTAGAGGCCGCTGCCTTCGGGATCGGCAAGCACGGTCCGAACATCCCGATTGCGGGCTTTGAGCGCCTGGGCCACGCCTGCAAGCGTGCCGCCCGTGCCGCAGGCGCAGGTGAAGGCATCGATTTTGCCCCCCGTCTGTTCCCAGATTTCCAGGCCTGTGGTCGCGGCATGGCCGGCGCGGTTGGCCAGGTTGTCGAACTGGTTCGCGTAGAC
>JBAWAV010000347.1:0-2413 GCA_049589475.1 Mycobacterium sp. | reverse complement strand
GTGTAGCAGCCACCGGCAGCACGGCGTCGCGGATCGCTGCCAATATCGCCGGGTGATTGGCGGAATGATCGCCCGTGTGTGTGGCTATCAGGCGAGGCGGCCGGGACGTCCATTGCAGCCGTTCAAGCGCTGCCCGACCGCCTCTGGCATTGAATCGCTCCGCATCCTCGGGCGAAGCGATCAGCGTCACGTCGGTGCCACGGCGGGCAAGCGTTGTCAGAACATCCTCCGGCAGAAATACGAGTCCGACCCGGCTCAATACCCGCAGGACGAATCGCGGGAGATAGTTGTGCATAAAGTTCTTCGCCTGCTGCTGCCCCCGGCGGACGCGTGCTTCGAGGCGCATTGCCCACCTGACTTCGGAGCGGCCGGCGCTTGTGTGATTGGCCGCGTGGGCGTTCAGCGTTTTCTTCCGGAAGTACCACTGCTCCATCAAGGTGGGGGTAACGCGCCAATTCCACGCCACCAGGTTGACCATGATCGCCGACTGTGCACCGATACTGCGGGCGGCCTGAGCTGCGTACCACGAACCCGAGCAGATACCGATGAACTGGAGTTCGCCGGTGCCTTGGCTTGCATGTTCGGCCATCGTTATCGAGTCGGTGATGTCAGCCGTCGTATACACCGTGCGCCAGGGATCCCGCCTGATCGGGCCCGACAGACCCTGTCCTGACGGGTCCCAGCGCACGGCCTGGGACCCGGCCGCTGCGATGCGACGTGACAATTCAACCCATTCCCGGGCGGGTCCTACGTGCAAGTCGTGGGCCGACACGAAGAACAACACGGTCTTTGCGGGCGCGGAATTGACACGTCGGGGCTGCGTGCGAATGAGGAACAGGCCGTTCGGCTCGATCCGCTCGATGCTTTCGACAACGTCGACGCCGTCGGGCCCTTCGGCCGGCATCGTCACCGTCGTCAGGTATTGGGGCACGGCGTGGCGGGTGCGGGTAGGAACGTTGTCATCGATCCACTCGATGATCGAATCGACCGCGGTGACAGGAATCGGTAACGGTATCGGCAGCGGATGGGCACATTCCGGCAGACCGCCGGCGACGATCGAATCGACTCCATCTGCCGACGCCAAGGCGGTGAGGTGCTTGTCGGTCTCGGCTGGTCGTCCCACCAGAAGCACCTTCTCAACGGCATGGGCGCTGACTGGATTGCCACCTATTCGCAGCGCGGCGAACTGTGCGGCGGCGCGGTCGCTCAACCGCCCGCCCAGGATTGACACTTCGCCGGGCTTAATACCGTCCTCGCCCGCCGACAACCGGAACAGCGTGGTGTGTTCGCGAAGGTAGCGCCTGCCCGTTCCAGGAGGATCGAGGTAGACCACGCGGTCGACCGGGTGGGAGCGGTCCAGATACTCGTCGAGGATCAGGCAGCCGGCACGGATGCCGATAGCGGTCGCAGACTCCGCCCCGATCAGCTTGAGGTAGTCGAGCGCGTGGCCCACGCTTGCCACCCAATTGGCCACAGCGTCGTCACGGTCCTGAGCGTATGCGGAATCACCCAAACCCAGATAATCGAAATGCAGCACGGCGAAACCCTGGCTCGCCAGCCGGTCGGCGAGGATCCGGCGTAGCCGGGTGCTGTCCATCCCCTCCTTGCCGAGGGAACCGCAGATCACCACCCCGCCCCTGATCTGGTTATCAACCGGAAGATGAACCACGCCGAACAATGGCGAATCAGACGGTCCAAAAAACGTCGGCACCTCGGTTGTCGTCAACGGCATATCGCGCTCAACCGACTCGGCCCGCCATGGCCTTGTCGAGGGCCTGGTCGATGTCGTCGATGATGTCGTCGATGTGCTCGATCCCGATGGACAGCCGGATCGTCTCGGGCCGGATACCGGCCTTCACCAGCTCCTCGCCGGACAGCTGGCGGTGGGTGGTGGAGGCGGGATGGATGGCCAGGGTCTTAGCGTCGCCCAGATTGAGCAGCCGCTTGATGAGCTGGAGCGCGTCGAAGAAGGCCAGCCCAGCGTCGTAGCCCCCCTCGGCCCCGAAGGTGACGATGGACGGCACGCGCCCGTGCAGGTAGCGGTCGACCAAGTGGTGGTAGGGATGGTCGAGGAAGCCGGCGAAGCTCACCCACGCCACCCGGGGATCGGCGGCCAGGTATTCGGCGACGGCCCGGGCGTTGGCCTCGTGGCGCTCGAGCCGCACGGCCATCGTCTCGAGGCCCTGCAGGAGCAGGAAGGCGTTGAAAGGCGAGAGGGTGGCGCCGCTGTTGCGCAGCTGGGTGGAGCGGGCCCGCGTGGTGAACGGCCGCTCGGGAAAGTCGCGGGCGAAGACGACGCCGTGGAAGGCGGGCTCGGGCTGGTTGAACATCGGGAAGCGGTCGGGATGGTCGGCCCACGGGAACCGGCCGCCGTCCACGATGGCGCCGCCGAGGGTGGTGCCGTGGCCGCCGA
>JBAWAV010000346.1:0-7489 GCA_049589475.1 Mycobacterium sp. | reverse complement strand
CCGCATCAACTATGAAACCGATCGCACGCGATTGCACGCTAAAGCCTGGCTGCTGCGGCGGAATACTGGTTTCCACACCGCGTATGTTGGGTCCAGCAATCTGTCCCATGCGGCGCTTGTGGATGGGTTGGAATGGAACGTCCGGCTGTCCGCGATATCAACACCGCACCTCCTGGAGAAGTTTCGGGCCACGTTCGACTCCTATTGGGAGAATAGGGAGTTCGAGCTGTACAGGCCATCGGAGGACGGCGACCGCTTGCGAGCGGCACTCGAGACCGCATCGGGAAATCGAGCGCGCGAGGGAATCACCGTCACCCTGTCTGGCCTCGAGGTTCACCCCAAGCCGTTCCAAGCCGAGATACTCGAAGAACTCGACGCAGAGCGCACGATTCACGACCGCCATCGCAACCTGATCGTCGCGGCGACCGGAACCGGGAAAACCGTCATCGCTGCCCTGGACTACCGCCGACTCATCCGCGACGCCCACGGTCATGACCTCACACTGCTATTCGTAGCCCACCGTAAGGAGATACTCTTTCAATCGCGGCGAATGTATCAAGAAGTCCTCACTGACCCGACTTTTGGTGAGCTGCTCGTCGACGGACAAGGGCCGGCGAACTGGCGCCACGTGTTCGCCAGCATTCAATCCCTTTCGCAAGCAAGGCTTTCCGGCATTACACCGGATCACTTTGACGTTGTGGTGATCGATGAATTTCACCACGCCGAAGCCGCGTCGTATCGACGGTTGCTTGACCACGTTGATCCAATCGAACTGTTAGGACTCACCGCTACCCCCGAGCGCGCCGACGGCGTCGACGTCCGCGACTTATTCGGTGGCCGGGTTGCCGCCGAGCTACGGCTATGGGAGGCACTGGAGCAGAATCTGCTGTGCCCGTTCCATTACTTTGGCATCCACGACGGAACAGATCTCGAGACCGTCCAATGGCGACGCGGCGGCTACGATCTGGCAGCTCTAAGCGGTGTCTATACCGGCAACGATGCCCGCACCCGCGTCGTGCTGAAGGAACTCGGCGACAAGGTGGCCGACGTCGCGGCCATGCGCGCGTTAGGTTTCTGCGTCAGCGTTGAGCACGCACGCTATATGGCCCTGCGATTCGGTGAAGCTGGCATTCCTGCCCGCGCGGTATCCACCGAAACTTCAGCGGCAGACCGCCGCGACGCACTTAATGCGCTGCGCAACCGCGACATCAACATCCTCTTCGCAGTCGACCTCTTCAACGAAGGCCTCGACATTCCCGACGTCGACACCGTCCTATTCCTGCGCCCCACGGAGAGCGCGACCGTCTTCCTTCAACAGCTGGGGCGGGGCCTGCGGCTTACCAGAGACAAGACCGTACTGACCGCGCTGGATTTTGTTGGGCACCAACGCCGCGAGTTCCGATTTGATCAACGCTTCCGTGCGATGACGGGGCTTGGCGGAAAGGCACTGCAGCGTCAGGTCGAAGAGGGCTTCCCGTTCCTGCCATCGGGCAGTCAGATCATCCTCGACTCAGTCGCGCAGGATCTCGTGCTAGAAAACATCCGACAGCAGGTGTCTCCGAGATGGGCCGCGCTGGTGTCGGAAGTTCGCGCACATCCAGACAATCGGCTGGTGTCGTATCTTGACGCTTCTGGACGCGGCCTCGAAGACGTGCTCAAGAACAATCGATCGTGGACGTCGCTGTGCCGCGACGCCGGCAAGCTCGGATCAGACATCGGGCCTCGCGAGGCGGACCTCGTCAAACGCGTCCGCGCAGTCGCACACGTCGACGACCGCCGACGATGGACGGGTTACCGATCGGTCCTCGACGGCACCGTCGACATGGACAGCCCCACCGAGTGGCGCCTCGCCGAAATGCTCTTCTACTCATTGAACCCGAATGGCGGCGGCTTCGACAGTGCTGCAGCAGGACTCGATGCGCTCCAAGGTGAAGCGGTCGTCGACGAGCTGCGCGAAGTAATCGACATCGCATTCGACACTGCCCGCCGCAGCACCTACGAGTTGGGAAGCCTCGTCACCGAGCTCGCCCAAGTACCGCTCGAGGTCCATGCCAGTTATTCCCGAGAGGAAACCCTTGCGGCGCTGGGATTTGCGTCGTTGCGTCGGACGCCCAGCACCATGCGAGAGGGCGTGGCGTGGTGCGAATCAGCCAACGCCGATGCCTTCTTGATCACATTGAAGAAGTCCGACAACGACTACTCGCCGACCACGATGTACCGCGACTTCGCGCTCAGTCCGGACTTGTTCCACTGGGAATCGCAGTCCACCACGTCGTCGACCTCACCAACTGGGCAGCGATACATCCATCATCGCGAACGAGGCTCTCACATACTGCTTTTCGTGCGGCAAGCAAAAACCAACGCACTTGGCACTTCCCCGTACGTGTTCCTGGGTCCTGCTGACTATGTCTCGCACGAAGGGGATCGGCCGATGGCGATCACCTGGCGGCTGCGCCAGCCAATGCCGACAGAGGTGTATCAGGCGTCCACGGCAGCGGTGGCATGAGGAGCGCCGGCCCCACTGCGGATGCTCATATCGTCTTGGTGACGTGTGTGAAATCTGATACCACCTTGATTGTGCGGATCGCAGCCCTCGTACGCCTGATTAGAGACCGGGTTGCGCCACGCCGGTTCGCCTTCCCGCTGGTCGGGGCGGAGTCCCGCACTGTCGGTTGACATCCGACAAAGGGAGCATGGTGATGACGTTCGTCAACGGCGAGTTGCAAGCACAGTTCATGGCCAGAATTCGGGGGCTGGATCCGCAACGCTGTCTGGTCATACCGGTGGACGTCGGTAAGGCCATCGCCATGGCACTGGTCGCTGACCACTACGGCGAGATCATCGTCGCGCCGTTCGAGTTCGCGCTGACCGAGACCGGCTTCGCGGTGTTGTCCGCGGCGATCAGCCGCGCGCAACACGAGCGTGACGCCCTGGTCATCCGGATCGGGGTCGAGGCTGCGGGTCACTATCACCGGACCCTGGTCGCACGGCTGCGAGCGGCTGGCATGGAGGTCGTCGAACTCAACCCGCGAGCGGTCAAAGATGCACGCGGACAACAATTGTTGCGCACGTTGAAGAACGACGCCCGCGACTGCGGCGCGATGGCTGAGCTGTTGATCCGCGGCACCGGTCGCCCACCACAATGCCGCGACGAGGCCTTGGCCGCCCAAGGCGCCTGGGTCGCGCACCGACGCCGCAAGGTCACCGCCCAAGCCACCTTGGCCAACCAGATCCACGGACAGCTCGACCTGATCTTCCCGGGACTGACCGGCTGCTTCTCCCACGGTCTGGACGCAGCGTCGTTGCGGGTACTGATCCGTGATCTGCCCGACCCAGACCGGGTCCGTCGCCTGGGCGTGGAAGGGGTATTGCGCTACGTGCGTCGCCGCGGTGTGCACATGACCCGGCCCAAGGCCGAGCAGGTCGTGGCGGCGGCTCACGTGGCGCTTCGGTTGCCCGCCAACGAACGACGCGCACCGCTGGTCGTCCTGGCTGCGGACTGGGCCCTCTTCGAGACCCTCGACCAACAGATCCACGACGCCACCGCTGCCCTTGCCGAACTGCTGCCCAAAACCCCCGCCGGCATCCTGCTCGGCGTTCCCGGTATCGGCATGCTCACTGCCAGCGCGTACGGCGCGGCGATCGGTGACCCAAACCGCTACCGCGACGCCGCAGCCGCCTACCGGGCCTCCGGGCTGGTCCCGATCAGCTACGAATCCGCCGGCCGGTCCCGGTCCCGTACCGGGATCAGCCGCGAAGGGTCAGTCGAGTTACGCAGAGCCATCGTCGATTTGGGACGTGGCGTCGGCCTGCACCACCCCGACTTCATCACTTACCGGCGCCAGCTAATTGCCCGCGGCAAGCCGCCGCTGGTGGCCCTGATCGCGGTCGGGCACCGCGCGCACCGGCTCGCGTTCGCCATGCTGCGCAGTCAGCGGCCATTCGACGCCGACCACTGGGAGCGCGCGGTCACTGGTGACCGTCACCCCGTGGACGAGCAGGCCCGTCATGGCGATACCGCTGTGAGCGGACCACCAGCACGACGTGACCTGCCCGCCCATCACACCTTCACCCACGCGGAGGCATCAAGCAACTAACAGCCGCAGCCGTCACCGGGCAGCGGCACGGTGGCGGGAGCCCGGACCGACGTCGACGTTTCTATGAGGCACGACCTTGATCTTTAGTACAGACGCCGGGCTCCTCCCACTGCGCGAGCGCGACAGTCATTACCTGAGGCCGAGCGGACATGCACCGCTTCGAGCACGCGTAGGTCAGAGTGCGCCGCCGGGACCCACCAATCCGCTCCACGCCGGTTTGAACATCCACCTCACGCTGCCCGAAAAGGGGCACGCGTCACCTCACCGACGGCCTGAGCACCCTTGACAACTGTTCCCATTACTAAAGGGACTCGACCGGCGGCGGCCAAGGACCTATACGTCTCTCCGCTGTTCCGAAAGGAACGCGCATACGCTGAGCGCGCTGGGGTCCCGTGGTTCATTCTGTCGGCAGAGCATGGCCTGGTCGCGCCGGACGAATGGTTGGCACCGTACGAGCGCTACCTAGCCGATACCGACGCCTCCTATCGGTCGCCTTGGGGAGCTTGGGTCGCGGCCCGTCTCGACTTACTCGCTGGGCCGCTGAGCCATAAGGTCGTCGAAATTCATGCAGGATCAACATATCTCGATGCCCTCCGCCCTCACCTGGAAAGCCTCGGTGCACGCGTCGCGGACCCATTGCACGGCCTAACCATGGGTCAGCGACTCGCCTGGTACGGGCCGATCGATCAGGAGGTGGCCGAGGAACTCAATGACGTCGAACAATTCGTCGAGGCCCTCCGCGACAGCACGTCGGCTATCTCACCCGAAGCTTTCGATGATCGAGGCAGGGCTCCCGTCGACAAACCCGGCCTCTATAGCTGGTGGGTTGATCAAACCGGCGCGCAAGATTTGAGCCGTGGCCTCGGATTGATAGTCGAATGCGGCCTGATCTATGCGGGTCTTGCTGGCGCCACTCGCTGGCCTAGCGGCAAGCGGTCACACAACACGCTGTGGTCCCGCATCATGACCATGCACCTGGGCGGGAATCACAATTTCTCCACGTTCCGGCTCACTTTGGGTGCCATTCTGGCGGGATCCGCCGGCGCGGCGTACATCGACGAAAAGCGGCTCACGCAGTGGATGAAAGACCACCTGCGAGTTGTCACGATCACTTTCGTCGACAGCGACGTCTTAGGGCGGCTCGAACGAGATGTGCTTGAACGGCTCGATCCGCTGCTCAACCTGCAGGGCATGCAGCCCACGCCGACACGCCGCCGGTTGAAGGAGCTGAGGAGCGCGATCACGAATCCGCCTCCATCCAACGCGGAAGAAAACTGATGTCCAGCCGTTCTGTCTGCTTGTAGCCCGACCATGTCGGAACACCCGCCGGTTGCCCGCGATAAATCCCCCGGGCTGCGGCAACCACGCGCTCATGTTGGGTGGGCCACTGCAAAGCGAAAGCGATCTCTTCGAGAGCGTCGCGCTGACGCAGCAGAACCCGGTCGACGATTCCCGCCGCTGGTAAGGCCCCGCTCTTGTCGCCGTTACAGCGCGCGCATGCGAGTACCAGGTTTGACAGCCCGTTGATACCGACAAGCGACCACGGCAGCACATGATCGATCGGGTTGTTGTCTGGAAGGTGTGTCGCGCAGTAGAAGCAGTGCGGGCCGAATGCCTCCTTGAATGGCTGGCGGACGGCGGTCAACGCGGCCCTTTCTCGCCCGAACAGATGCCCCGCAACATCAGGAACTTCGGCGTCGAGGAATTTGTTCATGCGGCGGACATCGTCGACCCACATGATTTCCAGTGCTGGCTTCAGCAGGCCTGCCAGTCGAGCGAGCCCTTGTGCGACCCCGGCTTTGAGTTCGATGGCGTCGCCATGCGCGCGCAGCGTCGAACGTGACACGTGGTCGTGGAGGAAGGAGTCGTCGTACAGGAATTGATCAGTCGCCGACGAGCCCGGCACTTTTTGCAGCCGGTACAACGGTTGCTGGGCGAGGCACAACACCACATCATCGATGGCGCGGTCGTAAGCTGCCGGCGCGCGCAAGCGCGCAACATCGACGGAACCGGTCGCTCGGCCTGAGGCCGCCCTGAGCTCCTTTGTGGCACTCAGGATTCGCGCGCGCGATCCTGTTGACTGGCGCAGCTCGTTGCCATCAAACAGCCGAACCTGTTGCCAATAAATTTCCAGCACGCGATGTGCCAGCGCCGGTAGCGGTACTCGCAGCGCGTCGCCAGGTTGCTCAGGCAAGTACTCAATGCAGTGCTCGATAAGCGCCATCAATGTCGCCAGTTTGTACGTGGCCGTGCGTAGGCCGGTCTCAAGGACCGCGACCACACGCTGGCCGAGCAGCACCGGATCACTGTCCATGGTGCGCTCCCGATTTCACTGGCAGGAGGTGGATCCGCACTACCGCATTATTACTTCATGTCCGCGCAGGATCTCCTCGGGTACCGCGCCACGCTTCTCACCAAAGTGCCCATAAGACCTGCGACGTTCGTATCGGCCCAGGCCGCCATTTCGACGCGGACCACTGCGCGACAGCGCTACCGTGACCCCAATCCCTTTGGAGAGGTCGGGGTCTGAGCGATGGACCTGCTGGAGCCGTTGGACGTGGCGATGATGGCGGCGGAGCTGCTGTCGGACCCGCTGCATGTCGCCGCGCTGCTCATCCTGTCGCCTCCCGCCGACGCCGGCCCAGACTATGTCGACGAGCTGTACCGCGATGCGCTGACAAGCACCGCTGAGCTCGATCCGCGATTTCGCCGGCATCCGCACGTCGGCGTCGACACTGCAGGTATCTGGGTGTGGCGCAGCGACGACACCATCGACATGCGCAACCACATTCAGCGCCGCACGCTGCCTGCGGGCGCCGATCGCGACGCGCTGTCCAAGCTGATCAGCGAGCTGCACAGCGAACGGCTCGACCGGTCGCGGCCGATGTGGACTGCCTATCTGATCGATGGTCTCGAGGACGGTCGATTCGCGATGTACATCAAGGTGCACCACACCGTGGTCGACGGCGTCGCCGGCCTCAGGATGATCACCGATGCGATGACCACCGACCCCGATCGCCGCTCGATGCCGCCGCTCTACACCATCGCGCCGGGGCAACCCGCCGAGCGGGCCGCTGCCTCACGCGCACTGATCCCCAACCCGTTCTCACTGGTGCGCTCGGCGGTGAACGCCACCACGTCGGGCGTGGGCTTTGTCCGCCAACTCGCCCTCGGCGGAATATCGACGGTGGTCGAGGGCCTCGCAGCCCGAAATACCGTGCTGCCCTTCGGCGCCCCTTACACCAGGTTCAACGGCCGGCTCGGGCGCGAGCACGCCTTCGCGGGGGCCAGCTGGCCGAAGTCGCGCATCCGGGCCGTGCAGGACGCGGCCGGGGTGAGCGGCAACGATGTGGTGACCGCCGTGGTGGCGGGGGTGTTGCGGGAGTGGCTCA
>JBAWAV010000345.1:0-2689 GCA_049589475.1 Mycobacterium sp. | reverse complement strand
ACTACCGGTAACGGATCGCGGCATAGACGTTCATCAACCACAAAGCCAGCGGGAAGATCGGCATCAAGCAGAGGTACTCGACCCACTCCACGAGCTTGCGGAACAGCGGGCTGTAGATGGTGTTGGGCACCGTCGCCGCAGCCGTCAGGCCCGCCGCCGGGATCAGCACCGCCAGGCCGGCAGTCACCGACACCGCCGCCGCCGAGGACAACACCACCGAGTACCGCACCAAGACTGTCCCGACGATGAGCACCGACGTCACCGCCAGGATGATCGCCTGCCAACGGTCGACGTAGGAGCGCCCGCGGAGCATCAAGAAGCCCGCGGTCGTCGCAACCAGCAGCAACGGCAGCCAGCGGTTCTCGGTGCGCGGGTCGGAGACACCGGCCAGCGACACAATCGTCAGCACGCCCAGGCCGATCAGCAGACCGGTCAGGAACGACCGGGCCCGCTCGGCACGCAGCACCACGTCCTGGATCGAGGCGGGGCCTTCCAGCGTCGGGCGGCCGCCGTCGATGCCGTGCACCACGGTGGTCGGCAGGTCCGGCCGGGCCTCGAACACCCAGCGACTGGTGGCAGACGGGAACACCGGCAGCCGGATACCGGACAACCAGCGAGACATCGCCGGAGCGGCGTGATAGCCGAACACACAGACCAGCAGAATCGACGTCAGCAGCGTTACCGCTCCGGTGTTGAATGCCATCCGGGCCAGGCTCGCGACGGTTGCCGCCAAGGCGATTGTGACAATGGCCGTGCCAGCGCCCAATCGGCGGCCGCTGAACCGCATGATCAGCATCGCGGCGACGCCGGCGACGGCGAAACCCATCACCGCGTGCGGGGAACCGACCGGGCCCGGAGGCGCCGATGCCGCGGATATGGCTAGCGGCGCGATCGCGGCCCAGAGCAACATGTCACCCGCGCGGCGGTTCTGCGGCGTGTGGGCGCGGCCCAGGATCAGCAGAGCGACCGTTGCGGTGAGCACGGCGATGACCGCGGCGAACGGCGCCGGGACCAAAGAAGCATGCTGGTAGCGGAACCAGCCCAGCAGGCCTGACGCCAGCAGAACGCCGGAGCCGACCATCGCGGCACCGACCTGGATCGCGATCGTCGGGTTGACCGCAGTGAACCGCTTGCTGAGGTTGACCGAAACGGCCGTCGAAATGTGCTCGATGACCTGAGAGCGGTGCTCGGTGTCCTCGACGAACCGGAGCCACAGCCGGTCGCCGTCGTAGACATCCTGCTCAGTCAGCGACTGGGTAGCCCGCAGCGGCGTTCCGTCGACCAGGCACAGGGCCCAGCGACCGCGCTGCTTGGCTTCCAGAGGCGTGAGGCCCAGCTCCCGGAGTCGGACGTTGACTACCTTGAGCAGCGGGTCGATCATCACCGAAACCGGGGCGTTGGCGTCCAGCAGAACGCCGATCTGCACGCCCTCGCCGGCGATGATGCCTATGACGGCCGATTGTGGGGACGCGATTGCCTCTGTGCCTGGCTGCTGCGCCTCAGCTACTGCGGTCATCCCTGCACCCCTTTGTCGACGGTTCGTGGGTCCATATCTCTTTTGCCTCGCTGTGTGAAATTGTGACGTCGCGTCCCAACTACTGAGCAGATTCTAGAACATTTGGCGGCATCCGCATCTTTGCTAGATGCTCCATGGAAAATCCTTGCCGTGCGCCGGATTTCCGTAACAATTAGTTAAACTCTGCTGTGCGTTTTCCACTCCCCGTAGGGAAGTGTTTCCAGCACCGTCTTCACGCCAACCTGTACTAATTGCGGAGTGGCAGGGCAGATCGCCAACCACGCCTCGTTCGAGCCGGCGGTCCGCGCTTGCTGATACATCGCGATCCGGCCGCCCGACCCATCCTTCAGCGACAGCACCGAGGCGCTGGGCGCCTTGTCGTCATCCCGGTACTGGCGGGCATACACCGCTGCCTCCGCGGCCGGGTCCGACAGCGCCTGGCCGAGCGCGGCGACTGTCGCCGCGCTGATGCCCAGCCGTCGCAGGTCGCCGCCGGAGAAGACGTTGAATCCTGAGCTCTGCCACGCTTTCGTGATTTCGAGCATTTCCTCGAGCGGCACGTTGACCGCGTTGATCGCGGCGGGTTCGGCGTGGTGGATGGACTCCAGCGCGTCGAACAGCAGGGCCGCGATGGACGCGGTGTCCGCGATCGCGACGTCGTCGACCGTGATCTCGTCGCCGACACGGACGGCCGACACCCAGTGCTGGCCGCGGCGCGCCAGCAGCACGCGAAACTCGTTGTCCGGGATGTCGCGCGAGCCCACTTGCTCCTCGGCGCCATCCTCGTCTTTTTCTTTGATCCCGTAGAGCAGCTTGCCCCGGGACAGCAAAGCGACGACTTCAAGGTCGGGCGCCGCGAGAACGCGCATCCGCGCGGCGACTGCCTCGTTGACCGCCTCGCCGTCGACGATCCCCTGTTCGCGCATGACTGCCATGCCCGGATGCTCGTTCAGCCAGTCCATGGAATCGGTCGACACGAATGGCCGGCAGCGCAATTCGGGCGCGACGTGGCGAATATCGAGCAACGCCTGCAACATCCAGAAACCCTCGACATTGACGGTGATGTCGGTGCGTGTGGTTTGGTCCATCGCTTCTCTCGTATCTCGTGTTCGCGGTTATCGAACGACACGGCAGCACACCGGAACCGGTGTGCTGCCGTGCCCTGTGATGCTT
>JBAWAV010000344.1:0-7557 GCA_049589475.1 Mycobacterium sp. | reverse complement strand
CTGCAACTGAGCGGAATGATCCGCGTCGATCACAAAGTGGACAGCGGTCAACTCGTCGGCATGCAGACCCTTGCCATAACGCAGCGCCTCGACCTCGGCCAGGTCCACCGAATCCACGAACACGAACACTCGCAGCCGCGCGTACTTGGCCAGCTCCGGACGCTCGGTGCGCGACATCTCGAGAACGGACGCCTCGGCTCGGTACTGCTTGTTCAACCGGATCAGGCCGTACACCAGCAACGGGAAGACAACGACGACCAGCCAGGCGCCCTCGGTGAACTTGGCGACCACGAAAATGCCCACGACGATCGTCGACATCAAACCCGCCGAGAAGTTGACCGCCACCTTGCGACGCCAGCCGTGCTCGCGACGGGTGTAGTGGTGCTTGGCCATCCCGAAGCCGGCCATCGCGAACGCGGTGAACACACCGATCGCGAAGAACGGCACCAACGCGCTGAGCTTGGCGCGAGTGACCAGCAACAGCGCGACAGCCAGCGCGGTCAGCGTGATGATCCCGTTGGAGAACACCAGCCGGTGACCGCGCTTGGTCAGTGGCCGTGGCAGGAACCGGTCCTCGGCGACAAAGCTCGCCAGTGCCGGGAACCCGTTGAATCCGGTGTTGGCACCGGCGAAAAGAATTGCGGCACTGGACGCCTGGACCAAGGCGTACAGGATATTGCCGAGCACACCGCTGCCGAAGACCGCGCGGGTGATCTCCGAGAGCATCGAGGGGTATTCGTCCAGGTACGGCGTCGAATGGGTGACGTGAGCGAGCCAGGCGACACCGGCCAGCAACACCCCCAGAACGCACGCCATCAGCGTCAGCACACGCCGGGCGTTGACGCCCTGGGGCTCGCGAAACACGTTGACGGTGTTGGAGATCGCCTCGACACCGGTCAGCGATGTACCGCCGTTGGCAAACGCGCGCAACACCACCAGCACGGTGGCCCCCATCACCAACCCGTTGCCCTGGTGGACGTGCACGGCCCCGTCGATGTGCGCCGGATCGTATTGCGGTAGGCCACCGAAGGCTTCACGAATCAGACCGGTCACGATCGTCAGCAGAATCATGCCGACGAACCAGTACGTCGCGATGGCGAAAATCCGGCCCGATTGTCGCAAACCTCGCAGGTTGGCGATGCAGATCAAGACCAAGACCGTGATCGTGAGTTCCAGGTGGTAGGGCCGCAGCGCAGGGATGGCCGACACCACCGCCACAGTTCCGGCCGCGGGCTGCACCGCCGCGGTCACCACGTAGTCGATCAACAACGCCGCGGCGGCGATCTGCGCTATCCGGGGCCCGAAGTTGTCCCGCGCCACCATGTAGGCGCCACCGGTGCGGGTGTAGGTCATGACGACGCCGCGATACGACGCGGAGACCAACAACAGGATCAGCAAGACGACGCCCATGATCGGTAGCAGCAGCGTGAACGCGGCCATCCCTGCGCGCGGCAGCAACTCGATCATGACCTGTTCCGGGCCGAACGCTGTCGACGAGATCGCGTCGGGCGAAAGCGCGCCCAGCGCAACCGGATTCGACAGTCGCTCCGATTCGAGTTGCTCGCTGGTCAGCGGTTTACCCAGAAAGGCGCGCTTCCAGCCGTCGGCCAATGACGGCGCGATGCTCGCGTTACGGTCCGTTGCTGTCACCAGGTAGTCACTTTCCTCCGAAGTCGACGGCCTGCGGAGTCAAGTCCTCGGGATGGACCCGCTCGAGCCCGGGCAACTCTATCCGATCGTCGGCGTGGCTCGCCGGGGTCGGTGAACTGCCACCGACAGCGGTCGCCCGTGCGATCCGGGTGGCGATGTCATAAGCCACAATCTGCGCGCTTGCGCCCGGGATTCGACTGACCACCCGCGCGATCTTATCCGCGGTGCGGTCGTGCAGCAGCCTGCCGAGAAGCTGTGAATACTCCCGGCGCGGCAACAGCACCGTCACCTTGGTGCCGGCGTGCTCCGCCATCATTTCCTGGACCAGATCTTGGGCGGCCCGGCCCAGGTTGCGGTCCAGGCAGTCGATCACCCGCAAGTCGCTGACGTGGCCGTAGTACTGCCATTGCTGCCGCAGTTGAGCGGCGTGCGCCGAGTCGAGCACGAAGTGAACCGCGGTCAGCTCGTCGGCCTCCAGCCCCTTGGCATAGCGGATCGCCTCGACCTCGGCCAGATCGACCGAATCGACGAACACCAGCACGCGGTGGTGGGCGTATTTGTTCAACTCCGGTGGTTCGGCAAGCGACATCTCCAGCACCGACGCCTCGGCGCGGTACTGCTTGTTGAGCCGCATCAACGCGAACACCAGAATCGGGAAGACCACCACGACCAGCCAGGCGCCTTCGGTGAACTTGGCGATCGCGAAGATCGCCACCACGATCGTGGACAGAATTCCCGCGGACAGGTTGATCGCCAGCTTGTAGCGCCACCCGGGCCCACGATGCTTCAGCCAGTGTTTGGTCATGCCGTAACCGGCCATCGAGAAGCCGGTGAACACCCCGATCGCATAGAACGGCACCAGAGCATTCAGCGAGCCGCCCGTCCCCACCAGCAGCGCGACCGCCAGCACGGTCAGCACGATGATGCCGTTGGAGAACACCAGCCGGTGGCCGCGTTTCATCAAGGGGCGCGGAAGGAAGCTGTCCTCGGCGACGAAACTCACCAACGCGGGAAAGCCGTTGAAGCTGGTGTTACCGCCGGTGTAGAGGATCAGTGCGGTCGCCGCCTGAACGCAGAAGTACAGCACCTTCCCGATTACGCCGTTGCCGAACACCGCCCGAGCGATCTCGGACAGCATCGATGGATATCCACTCTCGTACGGGAAAGCGTGGGTGACGTGGGCGAGCCAGGCCACCCCGGACAGCAGAAACGCGAGGACGCAGGCCATGATCGTGAGCACTTTTCGCGCGTTGGTGCTTTCCGGCGGGCGAAAGGCGTTGACCGTGTTGGAGATCGCCTCGACCCCCGTCAGCGACGAGCCGCCGTTGGCAAATGCCCGCAGCACGATGAGAAGAGTGGCCCCCATGATCAGGCCGCTACCCTGCTGCACCGGCACGGCGCCATCGGTGTGCGCCGGGTCGTACAGCGGCAGACCGCCGAGAAACTCCCGAATGATGCCGACGACGATTGTCAGCGACACCATGCCGACAAAGAAGTACGTCGGCATCGCGAATGGCGCTCCGGCCTCGCGTAATCCCCGCAGATTCGCGTAGCACATGAGGAGCACGATCCCCACGGTCATTTCCAGGCTGTAAGGCCCGAGAACCGGTATCGCCGACACCACCGCCACGGTCCCGGCCGCGCACTGCACGGCAACGGTGACGACGTAGTCGATCAGCAGCGATGCCGCGGCGATCTGCGCGATCTTGGGCCCGAAGTTCTCCCGGGCGACGACGTATGAGCCACCGGCGCGGGTGTAGGCCATCACCACCTGGCGATAGGAAGCGGCGACCAGCACCAGAATCACCAGGATGACGCCGGTAACAGGAAGGAGTAAGGCGAACGCTGCCAGCCCGGCGGCCGGCAGGAGCTCGATCATGATCTGCTCGGATCCGTATGCGGTCGAGGAGATCGCGTCGGGAGAGAGCACGCCGAGCGCGATCGGGTTGGACAGCCGCTCGTGCTGGAGCTGGTCGTTGATCATCGGCTGCCCGAGGAAGACCCGCTTACATCGGTCGGAGAACGACGGCGATAACGGCGCTAACCGTTCCCCGCCGGCCTGCTGTGCCATACCAAATTCCTTACGCAATTTTGCCAGTTTTGGACAAACCCATATCGGGACCCGGACAGAGCCTACGGTCGCACAACTCTCCACGCGCGCCAGAACGCGTGTCCACAGCTGCCTCGAAAGGTTCTTTACGCAATCTTGATGCATTGCGGCGCCCGCGGCACCTTTTGCGGGTAACCAGCTGTCAACCTTCTGTCAATGCGCCCTCGGCGAGTTCTCCGAACCGCTCGATTCCCTCGTCGAACTCCTCGTCGATGCCGCGCAGCGGCCCCCGCTCGGCGAGACAGCGCCGCGCGTAGAGCCGCGCCACCAGCGCCTTGCGATCCGGCCGTCCGGTCGCCCGCTCCCACGCGGCCTGCTCGGTGAGCAGGGCTCCCGCGTAGACGTCACCCATGAATTGGGCCAGCGGGAACAGCCGCGCCTCAGCCACGTCGGGAGGCAGCTTCGTCCAGGCGGTGAGCGCCGCCTCGAGATCCTCGATGCGGCGCCCGACCAGCCTGGTGGTCTCGTCGTCGTCGGACACCGAGACCGCGTCGTGCAGCCGCTCCAGCAGCGGCTGGTGGGCCTGGATCCGCTCGATACCGCGCCGCACGTCCAGACAGAGGATGTTGTCGGCGCCCTCCCAGATCGTGTTGACTTGTGCGTCCCGCAAAAGCCTTGCCACCGGCCAGGTCTCGATATAGCCGTTGCCGCCGTGGATCTCGATCGCGTCGGAGGCCATGGTGATGCCCAGCCGGGCGACCTTGAGCTTGGTGATCGGCACCGCGATGCGCTGCCGGACCGCTCTGGGCTGGCGGTGATTGGCCAAGCCGACGCCGTCGAACACCAGCGCCTGGGCGGCTTCGACGTCGACGATCATCTCGGCGAGCTTGCGGCGCATCAACGGCTTGTCGAGCAACCGGTCGCCGAAGGCCCGCCGCTGCCGGGCGTAACAGAGCGATTCGACCAGGGCACGACGCGCGTTGCCGACGGCGAACAGGGCGATCCCGAGCCGCGCGGCGTTGGTCAGCTCCATCATCCGGCCCAGCCCCTTGCCGTCGGGCACTTGCGCTTCGGCGGTGTGGGTGCCCGGCTCGCCGGACAGCAGGAAGGCTTCGGCGTCTACCAGTTCGACCTCACCGGAGGCCACCGAGCGGGTGCCGAGCTTGTCTTTGAGCCGCCGGATGCGGATGCCGTTGCGGGTGCCGTCGCGTCGGGTCCGCAGCACCAGGAAGGTCGCCACGCCCCGGGTGGAGTCGTCGGCGCCTTCGGGCTTGGCCAGCACGACGAACACCTGGCCGTCGCAGTTGGACGCGAACCATTTGAGCCCGTTGAGTAGCCAGCTGTCGCCGTGCCGTGTCGCGGTGGTCTCCAGGGTTCCCAGGTCGGAGCCGCCGGCCCGCTCGGTCAGCAGCTGCGCGGTCTCGCCCTCCCACTCGCCGGTGGCGAACTTGTCCAGCACGTGCTCACGCACATCGGCCGGGGCATAGGCCGCGACCAGCGACTTGACCATGCCGCCACCGGTGCCCAGCGCACAGCCCATGCCGATGTCAGCCTGATTGAGTAGATAGTTGGCCGCGAACAAGGGCATCGACGACCGGAAACCGGCGTGCCGCACGTCGTCCTTGAGGGCCTTCTGCGCGTCCAGCACCGCCCGTTTGGATTCGGTGAACGACGACGGCTGGACCACCTGGCTGACGTCGTGACCCCAGCGGTCGTAGCGTTCCAGCCGGGCCGGGGCGCGGTCGGTCTGCTCGGCCCAGCGGGCCACCGGTCCGCCCATCAACCCACCGATGCTGTCCAGGTGTGGTTCGACGACGGCCAATTCGTCGGGCTGCAGGTAGTAGGCCATCGTGGCCTGCAGGGTGGGATCGGTGCGATACCAGTTGAGGCCGACGGCGCCGCGGTAGTCCTCGGTGCGGTATCGCTGCGCCTTCTCGTCGGTGCTGAACGGCAGCCGGTCGACCGCCTCGACGCTGTAGTCGTTCATTCGGCGCCGCTCCTAATGAGTGAGTCGGTCGACGGCGGCGGCGATCCGCTCGTCGGTGGCGGTCAGTGCAACCCGGACATGTCGGGCACCGCGTGGGCCGTAGAACTCGCCGGGCGCTGCGAGGATCCCGCGCTGCGCCAGCCAGCCGACGGTGTCGCGGCACGGCTCGCCGCGAGTGACCCAGAGATAGAGCCCGGCCTCGGAATGGTCGACGGTGAAGCCGGCCGACTGAAACGCCGGCAGCAGCAGCTCCCGGCGGCGGCGGTAGCGCTCGCGCTGCTCACGCTCGTGGGCGTCGTCATCCAACGCGGCGACCATGGCCGCCTGCACCGGCCTGGGCACCATCATCCCGGCGTGTTTGCGGACTGCCAGCAGCTCGCCGACCACCGCGGCGTCCCCGGCAACGAAGCCGGCGCGGTATCCGGCCAACGATGAGCTCTTCGACAGCGAGTGCACCGCCAGCAGACCGGTGTGGTCGCCGTCGCAGACCGACGGATGCAGGACCGACACCGGCTGGGCGTCCCAGTGCAGGCCGAGGTAGCACTCGTCGGCGGCCACCAGCGCGCCGCGCTCCCGGGCCCAGCCGACCAGCTTGCGCAGATGGTCCACGCCGAGCACCTGCCCGGTCGGGTTGCTCGGGGAGTTGACGAACACCAGCGCCGGCGTCCGCGGGCCGAGCTGGGTGAGCGAATCGGCGTAGAGCACCTGGGCTCCGGCCAGCCGCGCGCCGACATCGTAGGTCGGATAGGCCAGCTCGGGCACGACCACCAGGTCGTCGGCGCCCAGGCCGAGCAGGGTCGGCAGCCAGGCGATCAGCTCTTTGGTACCGATCACCGGCAGCACGGCCGACTCGATCAGCCCGGTGACGCCGTACCGGCGCCCCAGCGCGGCGACTGCCGACTCGCGAAGCTCCAGGGTGCCCGCCGTGGTGGGGTATCCCGGAGCAGCGGCACCGGAGGCCAGCGCCTCGCGGATCAGCGGCGCGACCGGGTCGACGGGCGTGCCGACGGACAGATCGACGATGCCGTCCGGGTGCGACCTGGCCAATGCAGTGGCATCGGCCAGGGTGTCCCACGGAAACTCCGGCAATGACGCCGACACCAGCCGGCGATTCACCAGTCGGCTCAGTCGTCGTGAGCTTGAGGCGGCAGATCCTTGACGACCTGCGGGTCGTTCTCGGTCAAGCCGACCTTCGCTGCGCCACCGGGAGATCCGAGCTCGACGAAGAAGTCCGCATTGATCTGCGTGTACTGGCCCCACTGCTCAGGAACGTCGTCCTCGTAGTAGATCGCCTCGACCGGGCAGACCGGTTCGCAGGCGCCGCAGTCGACGCATTCGTCGGGGTGGATGAACAACATCCGAGCACCCTCGTAGATGCAGTCGACCGGGCACTCTTCGATACATGCCTTGTCTTTGAGATCGACGCAGGGTTCGGCGATCGTGTACGTCACAGACGTCTCCTCACGGTCTCCAGGTGGCTGTTTGGCTGAGCCGGTCGGTGCTGAGCCCAAGGGCGAAGGCGCTTCCCGGCGATGCGATGTCGTGGTTACTGATACTAGACGTCGCATATATAAAGCAAGTACCTGGCCGCTATGCGCGTCGTTGCAGTGCAACTAGTTGCATAGCGTGGGTGGGAGTTCTTATGCTGCGCCGGTGGCACTTCCCCACGCGATCCTGGTGTCGCTGTGCGAACAGTCCGGCTCGGGCTACGAACTGGCGCGGCGGTTCGATCGCTCGATCGGATATTTCTGGAGCGCGACCCACCAGCAGATCTACCGCACGCTGCGGGTCATGGAGGACGACACCTGGGTGACGGCGACGGTGGTGGTTCAGCGCGGACGGCCGGACAAGAAGGTCTACACCGTCGCCG
>JBAWAV010000343.1:0-3536 GCA_049589475.1 Mycobacterium sp. | reverse complement strand
GGAACCGGCGCTTGGCTGTGGGCCGAAGCAGTCGCACTCAACGAACTCAGCCTGTACATGGATGCACTGGACAGTTCGGCAAGTGGCGCACACACGCCACTAGGTCAGGTGCAGCAGCACACGTAGTGCCGCGCAGTCAGTCATGCTGTGTTGCCAGTTCGTCGCTGTGCTGCGTGCTTGCTGCTGCTGCTGAGGGTCTGCGTTGTCTCTCTCCCGCGACAAGGATTATGCACAATGCTGGATGTCTATGCACTCCCGCTGCTGGCACTGCGCGCCCCCCACGGGGGGAGCCCCCGCCCCGCCATCCGATGACCGGGCCGTAAAGCGTCAGCCAGATCATGTACGGATTGGAAGGTCGCGAGTGGCCGTTGACGTTCACTAAACAACGAAACGAGGAAAGGCATGGTTGGGATAACCCAAGCCGAGCGCGAACGGCGTGATCGGCTCTACGAATGCGGCCTCAAGCAGTGCAACACCTGCGAAGAGCCGCTCCCGCTGGCCGACTTCGCCCCGCGTGACGATGGCTATCGGGGGCTGAAAGGCACTTGTCGGCCCTGCAAGAACAGCGCCAAGAGCATCTACCAACAGAACACCCCGGAGTTACAGACAGTTCGTCAGAGGCGTTGGCGGCACGCCAACCCGGACAAGTGGCTGGAAATCTCCCGGCGTCGGGACGTCCGTCATCGTTGGCGGCGCGATGGGCTGGTGTCGCTGTGAGGGATCGACCCGACCCGAATATCTGGCATATCTACTATCCGGGCGAACCATCGAGACCAGAGCCGCCGGCCAAGCAACCGTCGTCTCATGCTGATCTGAAGGTGCTGGCGAAGCAGGCGGTGTCCGAATCTTTAGAGATCGAATACACCCCCGACGAGCAGATGACGAACGCGTGGCCAGCCACAGGCATCGGCGGATATGAGCGCGGCACAGAACACACGATTCAAGCGTCGCCGGACTCGGAATAGAGGACACCACTGGGGACCACGTTGGCCAAAGGGTCAACGACCCACCCACGCGGTTCCCTAACCCCGGTCCGCTCAGCGGAGTGGGCTCTTTACTTAATCTCCCTTGGGCGTCTTAGATAGGTCATGGCTTTCACTTGCTCGATCACTATTACGTCTGTGACGGGCGTGCCAGCCGGCTCAAGCACGACCACGGGTTCGATCCGTGTGATTGGCACACAAACGGGCGTATGCGCGCCAACCGCGAGCGGTGTAACCGAAATCATCGTCGAGGTTAATTGCGGAACTAGGGTCACCTCCTCGGCCATCGCGCCGGATGTTCATGGGAAGTGGATAGCCCTCGTTCCAGCGAGCTGTACGTGCGGCGGGGACATCGAGGTCACCGCGTTCTGCGCCACGGACCCAGCGTGTAAGGCCACATTCAGTGGAACGTTGCAGTGCGAAACCGCAACCGCGTGTCCTACGGGAACGATCGATGTCACGGTCCTCGGCTGCGATCCCGACGGCTCAGGCAAAGTCGATGTAGAACTTACAGCAGTAATCACTAATGGCCCGTCGAGTCAACTCATCGGTCAATTCGAATGGGGTGATTCTACTGGGAACGGCGGGATCTTCTTTCAGCCGATGCCAGTGTATCCCATCTCTTATTCCGAAACGCATGCCTACTTGCCGTCAGGCCCCTATACGGCCGAGTTCGTTTGGACTGATCCCGCGAATTGCCCGCCTTTCACAGCTGTGGTGTCAGGGCTTCCGAATTGTCCGATTGCCTGCCCACCGGGCTCAGTCGTAATCACTGCCGATCCTCCCGGTGAATGCAATGCCAACGGCACGCGCACCGTGACTTTCAACGCGTCGGTGTCGGGCATAACGGCCCAGTATTATCAATGGGATTTTGGCGATGGCAGCACGCCAGTGTCCTTCACGGGCTCGCCACCCCCCAGTCAAACCCACGATTTTCCGGCGCCCGCAGGCGGGGAAACGTACACGGTAACGCTTACCGTAACGACCGATAACGGTGCCTGCATATACGAACACAGCATCACGGTCGACATTGCGGAATGCGCCGGCTCGCCGACGGGGCCAGGGACGCCAAAGCCGCCAAAGCCGCCAAGCTCATGGTGCGGCGCCTTCACGTATGTTGTGGCGGCGCTGCTGGGCGTCGCGTTGGCTCTCGCGATTACGATTCTGACGCTCAATTGTATGGGCGTCACGGTGTCAAACTGGCTCTGGTATGCGGTGATTGGGGTTCTCTCCGCAGCAGTTGCCGCGATTATCGCCTGGTACATCTCTTGCGCTATCAGCTGGTGCCCCTGCGCGAAAAAGTGCGACTGGCTGGTGATCACCTGGATAGCCACACTGATCGGCGGGATCATCGCGGGCTACCTGTCAGGCTGCTGCCCTTGGATGAAGTACGTCAGCTCCGGATTGCTAGCTGTAGCCCTTGCGGTCTTCATCTACTGGTGCGTTCACTGCAAGCCCAGCTTATGCGACGTTTTTGCAAAGCTCCTTGTGGCTTTCGCCAGCGGAGCGGCCGTGGCGCTGGCCTACCTTGCACTACTTCCCGCTCTCGCGGCGTGCGGCATCACTTGGGTCGGCGTCGCGGTTACCACGACGGCGGCGTTGCTCGCTATAGCGGTCGCGAATTGCCATTGACCTAAGCGGAAGTGGTATACGGCTGAGGTGTGGCCTAGCGATAGATAGCGAGGATGTCGAGCTCCACCGCAGGCACCGACAGTTAATCCGTTGCCGCCGCTCTAACCCAGACTCGACAAGGTTATGGCGGGGCGAGGCCGTGTCCCCCCATCACCGGGAGAGTGTCACATCGTCTGACGCGAGCCGCGCCGTATATCAACTCGCAGCGCTCGCCTAGCTCGGGGCCATACACCATCGACCCGCACTCGCACAGCCACGTCAGATGCCGGTCCTGGCAGGCGCAGACGGCGGTGCCGACGAGGACGTGTCCGGGGGTGATGGGGTGGCCGTTGCCGCAACGCTCAGGCGGTCGCACCATCCACTCACCGCCTGAGGACAGGACCAGATCGCCGACCTCGCTGCCCACAATCACCTGTATATAGCGACGTCCTGACTACTTGCCGGCCGACTGCTCAATGATTTTCTGGATCTTTGTTGTCGTATGTGCAGCCTTGACGTTGTACTGCGCTTCGGCAATCTTGCCCTTCTCGTCGACGACGAAAGTCGAACGGATCACGCCCTGAACGGTCTTGCCGTACATCTTCTTCTCGCCATACGCGCCATAGGCGGCCAGCACCGTGCGCTCGGGATCGGACAGCAGCGGAAACGTCAGCTTCTCCGCGTCGCGGAACTTGGCCAGCTTCTCCGGCTTGTCGGGGGAGATGCCGAGGACGTCGAGGCCTGCTCCGTTGAGTTCGCCGAGACTGTCCCGGAAGTCGCAGGCCTGCTTGGTGCAGCCGGGCGTCGAGGCCGCTGGGTAGAAGTAGACGATCACGCGACGGCCTTTGTAGTCGGCCAGCGAGACCTTCTTCCCGTCGGCGTCCGGCAGGTTGAAGGCGGGCGCTTTGTCGCCCGGGGCAAGGCGTGCGGTGTCGGTCAACG
>JBAWAV010000342.1:0-12445 GCA_049589475.1 Mycobacterium sp. | reverse complement strand
GAGTTCGATTCCGGTGCAAGTCAATTGGATGGCGGCCGGAACTGGTCGACGCTGTCGGCGGGGGAGCGCGCCGGCGTGATCGACGCACACCGCCTGGTCTACCGCTCCGACTCGATGGTCAACTGGTGTCCGGGCCTGGGCACCGTGCTGGCCAACGAAGAGGTCACCGCCGACGGCCGCAGTGAACGCGGCAACTTCCCGGTATTCCGGAAACGGCTGCGGCAGTGGATGATGCGGATCACCGCGTACTCCGACCGGCTGCTCGACGACCTCGACGTGCTGGACTGGCCGGAGAAGGTCAAGACCATGCAGCGCAACTGGATCGGCCGGTCCACCGGCGCTTCGGCGTTGTTCTCGGCGTCGGCCGGCGACATCGAGGTGTTCACCACGCGGCCGGACACCCTGTTCGGCGCAACCTATTTGGTGCTGGCACCCGAACACGAGCTGGTCGACGGCCTGGTCTCCGCAAGCTGGCCGGACGGGGTCGACCCGCGTTGGACCTTCGACGCCGCCACGCCCACGCAGGCTGTCGCCGCTTATCGGAAAGCGATCGCAGCCAAGTCGGACCTGGAACGTCAGGAGAACAAGACCAAGACCGGCGTCTTCCTGGGCGCCTATGCGACCAACCCGGCCAACGGTGAGCAGGTGCCGGTTTTCATCGCAGACTACGTGCTGGCCGGATACGGCACCGGCGCGATCATGGCCGTCCCGGGCCACGACCAGCGCGACTGGGAGTTCGCCCGCGAGTTCGGCCTGCCGATCGTCGAAGTCATTGCCGGCGGCGACATTTCGGAGGCGGCTTACACTGGCGACGGTGTCCTGGTGAATTCGGGCTATCTCGACGGGCTGAGCGTCGCGGGCGCCAAGGAAGCCATCACTACACGGCTGGAGTCCGAAGGCCGCGGACAGGCCCGCATCGAATTCAAGCTGCGCGACTGGCTTTTCGCGCGGCAACGCTACTGGGGCGAACCGTTCCCGATCGTCTACGACAGTGACGGGCGCGCACACCCGCTGGATGACACGGCATTGCCGGTGGAGTTGCCCGATGTGCCGGACTACTCGCCGGTGCTGTTCGACCCCGACGACGCCGGCAGTGAGCCGTCGCCGCCGCTGGCCAAGGCGACCGACTGGGTGAACGTCGAGCTTGACCTCGGCGACGGGCTGCAGCCCTACACCCGGGATACCAACGTCATGCCGCAGTGGGCGGGCAGCTCGTGGTACGAGCTGCGTTACATCGACCCGCACAACGCAGAACGGTTCTGCGCCAAGGAGAACGAGGCCTACTGGATGGGCCCGCGGCCCGCCGAGCACGGCCCCGACGATCCGGGCGGTGTCGACCTGTACGTCGGCGGAGCCGAGCATGCAGTGTTGCATCTGCTGTACTCGCGGTTCTGGCACAAGGTGCTCTACGACCTCGGCTACGTCAGCTCTCGCGAGCCCTACCGCCGACTTGTCAACCAGGGCTACATCCAGGCCTTCGCCTACACCGACGTTCGCGGCAGTTACGTCACCGCGGCTGACGTCGTCGAACGCGAGGGCAAGTTCTTTCATCCGGGAGCCGGAGAGGAGATGGAGGTCTTCCAGGAATTCGGCAAAATCGGTAAGAGCCTGAAGAATTCGATCTCACCGGACGAAATGTGTGACGACTACGGCGCCGACACCCTGCGGGTTTACGAGATGTCGATGGGTCCGCTGGAGGCGTCGCGCCCGTGGGCCACCAAGGATGTCGTCGGGGCGCACCGGTTTCTGCAGCGGGTGTGGCGGCTTGTGGTCGAGGAGAACTCGGGCGAAGTCCGGGCCACCGACGGCTCAGATCTCGATACCGACACGCTGCGGCTGTTGCACAAGACCATCGCGGGTGTCGCGGAAGACTATGCGGCACTGCGTAACAACACCGCGGTGGCCAAGCTGATCGAGTACACCAACCACCTGACCAAGCAGAACCGCGACGTGGTCCCGCGCGCGGCGGTGGAGCCGTTGGTCTTGATGGTCGCACCGGTTGCACCGCACCTGGCCGAGGAGCTGTGGCAGCGGCTGGGCAATGCGACATCGCTTGCGCACGGGCCCTTCCCGGTCGCCGATCCCGCTTACCTTGTCGAGGAGACGGTCGAGTATCCCGTGCAGGTGAACGGCAAAGTGCGGGGCCGGATTACGGTGCCCGCCGATGCCGACGCTGACGCGGTGGAGGCGGCCGCGCTGGCCGATGAGAAGGTGCAGACGTCACTGGCCGGTGTCACACCGAAGAAGGTGATCGTCGTCGCAGGCCGGCTGGTCAATCTGGTCGTCTAGCGGGGCCTGATCACCACTTCGTGGACATGGCCGTCCGGCGGGGTGGCCACCGCTTGGGCGACCACGCCGGCAACGGTGTCCGGCTTCAGGAACCGGGCGGGATCGTATTCGCCGCCTTCGAACGACACCAGCGCCTGCTGCATGTCGGTATCCACACGACCGGGATAGACCGTCGTCACCCGAAGCTCTGGCTCGCTCTCGCGCAGCGAATCGGCGAACGCGCGGAGCGCGAACTTGCTCGCTGAGTACGACGCCATGGTCGCCGATGCCTTGCGGCCGGTGCCGGAATTGATGAAGACGACTTGGCCACCCGCGCATCGTAGCGCAGGCAACAGCGCCAGCGTAACGGCAACTGCCCCAACAACATTCACGTCAAAAGTGGTGCGCCAGTCTTCGACGGTCGAGTCGGCGACCGGCCCCGGAAAGAAGATGCCGGCGTTGTGCACCAGCACGTCGAGCTCGCCGATCGCGGACGTGGCAGCCGCGATCGCGTCGGTGTCGGTCACATCCAACGGCAGCGTCGTGGCACCGAGCCGCTCGGCAGTTTCCTGCAACGCGGGCGACGGTCGTCCGGCCAGCAGCAACGTGTGCGTCGGTGCCAAGGCCGTGGCGATGGCTGCGCCGATCCCACGGCTGGCACCGGTAATGAGCGCGGTCCGCATGCCTGCAGCTTAGGGGCGATCGCAAGCGCGGTGGAGCCGGGTGCAGCGGGTCGCCCCGATCGAACTGGGGGCGATCGCAAGCGCGGTGGAGCCGGGTGCAGCGGGTCGTCCCAATCGAACTGGGGGCGATCGCAAGCGCGGTGGAGCCGGGTGCAGCGGGTCGCCCCAATCGAACTGGGGGCGATCGCAAGCGCGGTGGAGCCGGGTGCAGCGGGTCGCCCCAGCAGGCTAGGACAACGAGGATTTACGGGGCCGCGTCCCCATTAGCGGCGGCGGCCGGGCTGGCGACCGACTCGCTTGCGGCCAGGTGCTCCAGCGGCGCCAACGCCTTGGTCAGCGCCTCCACTTCAGCCGGGCTGAGCTGGCTCAGCAGCGCGACCAGAGCACTGATTCGGTTGCTCAGCGATTCTCGGTGGACGGCCAAGCCCCGAGGGGTGATGTCGACCAGCACGGCCCGCAGATCCGACGGGTCGCGCGAGCGCTTCACCAGTCCGATCTTCTCCAGCCGGCGGATCGCCACTGTGGTCGTGGGTGTGCGGACGCGTTCATGGGCAGCCAGATCGGTCATCCGGATCGGACCGCGGTCGAGCAAGGTCACCAGGATCGACAGCTGCGCCAGTGTGAGGTCGCTTGCCTGAGCTGCGCCTGCGCTCGGATCGCCCCGCCGCAGGATGGAGAACAGCTTGGAAAGCGTGCGGTGAAGCCCCTCCGCCAGCTCCGTGAGCTCGGGCACGGTGGCTTCAGTCTCCGCCATAGTTCGCCAGTCTAACCTGTCGCCCTCGCCGTGGCCCATTATTGGCTGCGGGGGTCAAAGTACCTGCGATAAGAAGCGCTGCAGGCGCTCTGTTGCGGCGGCCTCGAATATCTGCGCCGGCGGCCCGGTTTCCACCACCTGACCGTGATCCATGAAAACCACGGCGTCGGATGTCGATCGGGCGAAGCCCATTTCGTGTGTCACCACCAGCATCGTCATGCCCTCAGAACCCAGGTCGGCGATCAACGCGAGGATGCCTTTGACGAGTTCAGGATCCAGCGCCGAGGTCGCCTCGTCGAACAGCATGACTTGCGGTGCCATGGCCAGCGCGCGGGCGATCGCGACTCTTTGCTGTTGACCGCCGGAGAGCGCGCCCGGCCGGCAGTCTGCCTTGTGTTTCATGCCGACCCGGTCCAGCTGTGCCAACGCCAACTCGCAGGCCGCGTCGCCGGACAGCCGTTTGAGCTTGCGCGGCGCCAGCATCACGTTGTGCAGCACGCTCAAATGCGGATAGAGGTTGAAGTGCTGGAACACCATGCCGATCCGCTGCCGAAGCCGGTTGGGGTCGTCGCCCAGCACCGAGCGTCCGCCGAGCAGGACGTCTCCGCGATCGGGTTCATACAACCGGTTCAAAGTTCGCAACAACGTCGACTTGCCGGAGCCCGACGGCCCGATCACCGCGACCGTGTTGCCCGCGGGAACCTCGATGTCGACGCCGCGCAGCACCGGGTTTTGTCCAAAGGACAGATGAATATCGTTGCCTGCCAGGGCTACTGGCTGCGGCGTCGTCATATGATCCCCTGGCTGGTAACGAGCGGGTCTATGTCGCGCGTGGGTCGGCCATGGCGAAGCCGATCGTCGACGTAGTTGACCAGATGGGTCAGCGGGATGGTCAGCATCAGGTAGAAAGCGCCCGCCACGACCAATGGTGACAGGCTGCCGGTTTGTGCGTTCAGGTCGCGGCCCACCTGGAACAGTTCGCGCTGCCCGGCGATCAAACCGAGGAAATACACCAGCGCGGAGGCTTTCAGCAGTGCGATGACTTGGTTGACCAGCGCGGGCAACACCCGGCGGATGCCCTGTGGGATCACCACCAGTCGCATCGCGGTCCGGTAGCTCAACCCCAACGCCCGGGCAGCTTCCAGCTGTCCGGTCTCGACGCTTTGAATTCCGGAGCGAAAGATCTCGCCGATGTATGCGGCCGCCGTCAGCCCCAGCGCCGCGATGCCCAGCGGATACGGGTTGTTGTGCGTCAATCCGCCCACGATCGGCCCGATCCCGAGACCGATCACGAGGATGATCACCACCTCGGGCAAGCCGCGGAACATGTCGGTGTAGATCCGCGCCGGCCAGCGAAGCCAGCGCGAATGCGAAATCCCGGCTACCGCAAGCGCCATGCCCACCACGAGTCCGATGACGGCGGACGAGACGGTGAGGATCAGCGTGTTCGGCAGGCCCGTGGTCACCATCGCCGGGATGGCCTGCTTGTACAGATCCCAGTCGAAGAACTGATCCCGCAGTTGGGCCAGCGTGGATTTCGATTGCGCGGCCCCGCCCGGCTCCTCGCGGTGATTGCGTTTGGCGATCGCCGCGAAGTCCGGCAGGTGCGGCGTCGGTGCCGATTTCGATCCCGGCTTCCAGCCCGTCGGCAAGGGTCGGGGAACCCAATCGGTATACAGCTGCGACCAGGTGCCGTCGGCGATCACCGCATCCAGGCCGGCGTTCAGCGCATCGATCAGCGGCTGGTTGTCTTTGGCCACCGGGAACGCTATAAAACTGCCCGGGCTGAACGTGTAGGCGGCGACAGTGGCGGTATCGCCGCGCCGCATCACCTTGGCCGCCTCCATTGCCGGCGCTACCCATGCGTCGATCTGATGGTTCTTCAGACACGTGTACAGGGTGGTGAAGTCGGGGAATTTCACCGGCTGCACGTGCACGGTGTCGACGACGTAGGTCTCTTCGACGGTGCCCTGAACGACGCCTATCCGCTGCCCCGCACCCAGTTTGTCGAAGCTGTCGAGCGGCGAGCCGGGCCGCACGATCAACGACAGGTAACCGAAGTCGTAGCCGTTGGTGAATCCGACTGTGCGGCGGCGTGCTTCGGTGGCGACGATCGACGACGAGGCGACATCGAAGCGTCTCGTCGCCACTTGGGCGAGCAGGCCGGCGAATTCCGTCCCGGCGAAGACGACGTTCAGTCCCAGCTTGGCGGCGATCGCGCGCAGCAGCTCGTTGTCATAACCGGTGTAGCGCCCGGTGGTGTTCAGGCAGCTGGTCGGGGGACCTCCCGGCTGCGTCCCGATGGTCAGCGTCCGCGGCGTGCGCAAGCCGAGCGCGTCGACGTTCACCGAACTCAACGGCTCGACATCGGCAGTCGTGTAGTCGCGTTCCTCCGGCGGGCTGGCAGTGACCAGCTTCTCCGGCAGGGCCATCGCGCCCTCTTTGCCCGACGGCTTGCACAGGTTGTCGGCCGCCGCCGGCGCCATTGGAGCCAGACAATAGGTCAGCATAATCGTGGCGAACAGCGCGATCAGCTGCGAGCAGCGGACCCTCATGCCCGATCACGCCATCGGCATAGCGCTTCGGCGTTGCTGAGGTCGTAGTCCGGGCCGTTGACGCCGACGGTCAGCAGTGTGACGCCCAGCGCCACCAGACCTTCGGCGTCGGCGAGCAAATTTTTCTCATTCACGCCCGCGGAGCGCTCGATCTCTCCCGGGTCGCGGCCGACCGCTTTGCAGTGCTCGGCCAGCACCTCAGCGGCCTGCGGGTAGCTGTCGACGGATGTGAAACCGTGCCAGATGTCGCCGTATTCGGCGACCAGCCGCAGCGTTTTCTTCGGACCCTTTCCGCCGATCAACAGCGGGATATCGCGAGTAGGCGCCGGGTTGAGCTTGGCCAGCCGCGAGTTAATCCGCGGCAGCGCCTCGCCCAGGTCGTTGAGCCGGCTGCCGACAGTGCCGAACTCGTAGCCGTACTCGTCGTAGTCCTTTTCTTTCCAGCCCGACCCGATGCCCAGGATCAGCCGTCCGCCGGAGATGTGGTCGACGGTGCGGGCCATGTCGGCCAGCAGCTCGGGATTGCGATACGAGTTGCTGGTGACCAGGGCGCCGATCTGGATGCGCGAGGTCTGCTCGGCCCAAGCGCCGAGCATCGTCCAGCACTCGTAGTGCGGACCGTCGGGATCGCCGTAGAGCGGGAAGAAGTGGTCCCAGTTGAAGGCGACATCCACGCCGATGTCCTCACAGCGCCGGACCGCGTCACGCAGGTTCTTGTAGTCAGTGGTGTGCTGGGGCTGCAACTGGACGCCGATGCGGATCGGCCGGTCGGAAGAAGTCATGGCCTCTACCGTAGGCGCGGCGATAAGCTGAGCAACATATGTCCGACACCATCGCTGGCATCGTCATTCCTGACACTCCGCTGGTCAGGGCCATAACTGCGCACATCCGGGACGTCGAAGACGACCTACTGTTCAACCACTCGCGACGAGTGTTCATCTTCGGGGCCTTGCAGGGTCGCCGCCGCGGACTGCAGCCGGATCTGGAATTGCTGTACGCGGGAGCGATGTTCCACGACATCGGGCTGACCGAGCGGTACCGTGACTCGACGCTGCGCTTCGAGGTCGACGGCGCCAACGCGGCACGCGACTTTCTGGTGGAACACGGAATCGACGAGGCCGACGCCGACAAGGTATGGCTGGGCATCGCGCTGCACACCACTCCCGGCGTGCCCGAATTCCTGGCGCCGGAGACCGCGTTGGTGACGGCGGGCGTCGAGACCGATGTGCTCGGCATCGGCCGTGACGACCTACCGCCCGAGGTGCTGGACGCCGTCACCGCCGCGCACCCGCGGCCCGACTTCAAGCAGCAGATCCTGGCGGCATTCAACGATGGCATGAAGCATCGCCCGCAGACGACGTTCGGCACCTGCAATGCCGACGTTCTGGAACGCTTTGACCCCACGTTCGCCCGCGACAACTTCGTCGACAACATCCTGGGCAACAGCTGGCCCGAATAGAAGTCAGCCGCCGAGCACTCCGCGTAGCAGGTCGATCAAGACCAGGGGCTGGTCGCTTTGCACGGAGTGCCCGGAGTTGTCGACCACGTGCACGCCGCGGAATTGCGTTGCGCGTCGGCCCAGTTCGTCGGCGTCCTCATCGGTGACGAATCCCGAGGTGCCGCCGCGCACCAGCGTGATCGGCGCCGACAGGCCCGCGACGTCGCCCCACAAGCTGTCGAAGTCGGGGAACTCCCTGATGGTGTCCCAGCGCCACGTCCATTGGCCGTTGTCGAGTTGCTTGGTGTTGTGAAACACGCCGCGCCGCAACGATTTCCGGTCGCGATGAGGTGCCGCGGCGGTGGTGATCTCGAGGATCGAGTCGAAGCTGGGAAATTCCCGGTCGCCCTGCATCAACGCGACGGTGCCTTGCTGTTCTTTGGTCATTTCGGTGACGCGCTTCATCGCCGACGGTGTGACGTCGACCAGCACGAGCTCACGCACCAGCTGCGGCGCGACGGCGCCGAGCCCGATCGCGGTCAGCCCACCCAGCGACATGCCGACGATCAGGTCGGCGTCCGGCGCGAGGTCGCTCAGCACCGGAGCCACTGCCGCGGCGTTGTTCTGCGGCGAGTAGTTGCCGTCGTCGCGCCAGGCCGAATGCCCGTGGCCGGGCAGGTCGATCGCCAGCGCGGGCACACCCAGGCCCACGATCACGGTGTCCCAGGTGTGCGCGTTCTGCCCGCCGCCGTGGAAGAACACCACCCGCGGCCCGGCGTCGCCCCATTGCAGCGCACTGATGCCGCCCGCCTCGACCCGGCGCACGGCGGGCAGCGGGTCGGTGACGCCGGCCTGCTCGGCGTTCTCGGGGAGCAGCGCGAATTCGGACAGCCCAACCAGGTCGTCGTCGGAGATGTCGGTCATGGCCTTCGACACTAGAGGACGTAGCGCCGGCGAATGCCGCGGAATCGGTCCCACAGCGCGGCGGCCCGTTCGGCGTCGGTGACCATGGCTGTGTCAGCGGGCAGGGCGCTGCGCAACTCGTCATAACCGACGACACGGGTGCTGAGCACCGCCGGTTGACCCTCGAGCATGTGCCGGTAGGTCAGGTTGCCGCGTTCAAATCCTTGGGTGTCCAACCAGTTGTGCACGCCGGGATCACGGTGCGCCATAACCAGCCGGATGCGACCGTCGGCGTCGGTGCGGGTCCGGCTCGGCGTGTAGCTCACCGGACGGTAGAGGTAGTCCATGCTGTTGAAGAACACGCCCATGTTGGTCAGCATCCACAGGCCGTCGTGCGCGTCGAACTCGACGATCAAAGCCTGCTCTGGGCCCAGCTCCCAGTACATGTTCGCCGCGGCCCGACCCCGCTTGGCGTCGGCGCCGGTCGCGCCCACCCGCGGGAAGGTGTTCGGCCGCTCGGCGTCCACACCGCCGTAGGTGAACGGGAACTCCGGCCAGTCCGACATCAGGCCGGTGACGAAGTCACCCGCCCAGCTCATCGCCTCGACCATGACCTCGGCGGTCGGCAGCGGCTTGGGCGCAGACATGTCGATGCGCTCGATCCGGATCTGCGCGGGCGACTCGTCCCAGCGGTCGAATCCCTGCCGGATGAACAGTTTTCGCGAATCAGGTGTGGTGGGAAGCCAATTCGGCCCCTGCTGCGTCCCGCCGATGTACAGCTCGAACTGACCGTCATCGCCGACGTCGAGCTGCGTGATGTTGGCTTCCGGTGTGTCGCCGAAGGGTTCGTGCAGCACACCGGGGCCGGGTGTGCGGGCGCCCTGCACGGTTATATTGAAGAAGCGCGCCGTGCCGCGGCTGCCGGTCAACCGGTAGGTCGACTGCCCGTCGATCCAGGCCTGCTGGTAGGTGAAGTCACCGCAGTCGCCGCCGAGCTTTCGGGTCGGGCCGCAGAATGCGTGCAGCGCCGGGTAGCGGGTGTCCCGGGTTTCCAGCGCCAAATCGAAAGCCTGGCCGAGATTTTGGGTGAGGAATCGGAATGCGTCGACGCGTTGTAGCGCTGTCGCGGCATTGGCGTCTTTGAATACTCGCCCGCCTGCGCTCTGCAGCTGCGCGCAGAACGCTGTCCACGCCGCCTGCAACGCGGCGTCGTTCGGGCCGTCACCGTATGCCATTCACGCACCCAATCTGTCAAGCATCGCGGTGACGACTTCACATGCGCGCCGGGCGGATTCGAAGTGCCCATCCTCGTCGATGCGCGGGCCGATCAGCTCGAGGTCGAACCCGTCGGCGTAGCCGCCGGCCAAAGCTTGACCGACGATCGCTTCGATGGGGATGGCGCCGTCGCCCGGGACTGCGCGGCCCGGTAGCGCCCGATCTCCGAGCACGTAGTCGCTGAGTTGAATCAGCCGGGTCCGCGGCAGCGCCCGCTGCAGCAGGGCGTCGAGATCGCCCTCGGCCCAGCAGTGGAACACGTCGATGCAGACACTCAGCTCGCTCATCTCCGCCAGTGTGACGGTGTCGCGCAACGTGTGGGCGATGTGCATGTCGGCGTACAGGCTGGAGGCGTTTTCGATCGCCAGCGCCACACCCGTCTGCGCCGCGAGCTCGCGACACGGCGCGACCATCTCACAGAATCGCTCGGCCGCCTGCGGCCAGGTGAGGCCATCCCGTCCGCCGGTGAGCAGGTACACGGTGTGCGCTCCTACGGCCGCGGCCGCGTCGATCACGCGGCTTAATGCGGCCCGAGCGGCCTGCGGGTCGCAGGTCAACGCCCCAGCAGCGAACAGATGGTAGACCGCCTCGACGGTATACACGTTGTCTCGCAATATGATTGGAAATCCTGGGTCGAGCAGCTGGCTGTCCAGGATGCTCAACCGGCTCACACCCAGATCTGCCGAGTAGTTCTGCAGCTCGATCAGGGTCGCACCGTAGAAGGTGACGTTGTGCACCGACAGGCGTGGGTGGGTCACGTCCGGTTCTCGATCTCGACGCCGAATCGCTCACGGAAGGGCCGGAATTCCTCGTGCAGCGCGTCGAGGTCTTCGCCGATGTCGGTGAGCAGTTGCGTGGAGTAGCGGAATTTGCCGTGCCGGTCGCCGCGGTTGCGGGCCAGATAATCGCGCATCGCCGCGTCGGCCTCTGCCGTCAGCTCGCGTCCGCTGAAGTCGTAGGAGCGCCGCACGGTCGCGACCTGGTCGGCGATGAAGTCGGTGTAGCGCACGTGCAGGATCCGTGGATCGTCGACCATGGGATTGCTCATCGTGTTGGCGATGCTGGCGCGGGTCATCTCGAGGTGCTTCTTGGCCTCGGCATGCAAGTCGACGGGCCCCACGATGCCGTCGGCGATGTCGGCCATCATCATCGTGCGCGACGCGGCGACCTGCACCGGGTCGCGGTGCAGCCACACCAGCGTCGCATCGGGATACGCCGCGAACATCTCCTGTAGCCGGAAGCCGTGAAAACCCTTCAGCACCCAGTACTTTCGCGGTCGACGGTATTGGAACTGCTGCAACATGGCCTTATGCAGCCGGTATTGCGCCGTGGCGTCGGTGGCGAGCCCGCCGACCAGCGACTGCATCGGCACCCGCCACCACGCGGTCGGCGTCATCACCCGAAAGTCGAACGCCCAGGTGCGCTCGTCTTCGGGCAGGCCGTCGCCGAGCATGTCGTTGTAGGGATGGCTGTGCAGCCATTTGGGCATCTTGGCGTTGATCTCTCGCCAGTCCGCGTCGGCCTGCTCGCGGCGCCTGTCGTGCGCGGCGGCCAGGCCGGGCGGCGGTGACGGGTACATCACCTCCCAGAACCGCAGCGCCCGCGCTCCCGGATCGACCGACATCAGGGCGTGCATCAGCGTTGTGCCCGAACGTGGTTCGCCGGTAACGAACATCGGCGCCGCGATCACTTCCGCAGCGATCGGATAGACGTTGCGGTCTTCGATGAACACCAGCCGCGAGGTCAGCAGCCAGCGGCATACCTGTGCCGCCGCGGCGATGCCGGCGCTGTCCATGCCGAGGGCGTTGAGGTGCTCGACGGCCACCGCGAACCGCTCCGGCAATGTCGGGTCGCCGTAGTCGGCCAAGCCGGTTTCGGTGGTTGCGGCGGCCAGCAACGCGCCGGCGTCGAGTGTCACAGGAAGTCCCCGCACAACCGGAGCAGCTCATCCTCGGCGGCAAGGACATTCGCTGCAGACGCCGCGGCATAACCGACGCCGGCCATCGCGCCGTAGTCGAGGATCTTCGGCACCCGCAGGCCCGCGTCGACGAATGTCTTGATGATGTTTGCGACCTCTTTCGGAGTGCCGTGCGGGACAATGGCGAGCAGCATCTCAGGCTGCACCTTGGCCAGGAACTCGACGATCCGCTCGCGGGTCAGCACCGCGGGGTCGATGTCCTGGAATCCGCGCCAGGCCGGGCCCATCGGATGCTCAAAGCCGAAGTCGCGCAGGGTCTCTGCGGACACCTGCAAGAGAAATGCCTTCACCAGCGGCGCTTGCAGGATGTCGGCCAGCGCCGCGTCGTCGCTGCCGATGAAGCAGACCTGGATGAAGCACGGCGTGATCGCCATCGGATCGCGGCCGGCGCGGTCGGCCGATGCCCGCACCATGCCCAGCATCTCGGCGTACTGCTCCGGGGTCCACGCTCCCGCCGGCCACCAGCCGTCGGCGTAGCGTCCGGCGATGTCGAGCATCCGGGGGCCGCTGGCGCCGATCCAGATGGGCGGCAGCCGGCCGTCGTACGGCTCGGTGTCCAGCCGGGCGTGGCGCAGCGTGTAGAACCGCCCG
>JBAWAV010000341.1:0-1588 GCA_049589475.1 Mycobacterium sp. | reverse complement strand
ACCTCATGGCCGAGCATGGTGCCGACAGTGCGGTTGACGTTGGCGATGGTGGTGGAGAAGCTGACCGGCTTCTGCGAGTCCAGGGCCTCCCGGCACATCACGATCAGCTGCTGATCCAGCGCCTTGTCCAGACCGTGGTCCTGCTTGGAGCTGTTGTACAGATCCTGGTTCATGAACGCCGAATCCGGCTCGTGCAGCACCGGCGACAGATCCAGCTTGTGCGCCTTCCAGTGCGCGCGGGCCAGCGTGGTGTCCAATGCTCCGACCTGACCCACCGCCTCGTTGACGGTGCGGAAGCCGAGCTGCGCCATGTATTCGCGGACCTCTTCGGCGATGAACAGAAAGAAGTTCTCCACGAATTCGGGCTTGCCGGTGAATCGTTCGCGCAGCACCGGGTTCTGGGTGGCCACACCGACAGGGCAGGTGTCGAGGTGACAGACCCGCATCATGATGCAGCCGGACACCACCAGCGGAGCGGTCGCGAAGCCGAATTCCTCGGCGCCCAGCAGTGCGGCGATCATCACGTCGCGACCGGTCTTGAGCTGGCCGTCCACCTGGACGACGATCCGATCGCGTAATCCGTTGAGCAGCAACGTCTGCTGCGTCTCGGCCAGGCCGAGCTCCCACGGCGCGCCGGCGTGCTTCATCGATGTCAGTGGGGTCGCGCCGGTGCCACCGTCGTGCCCCGAGATCAGCACCACGTCGGCATGCGCCTTGGAAACTCCGGCAGCAACCGTACCCACGCCGTTCTCGGAGACCAGCTTGACGTGGATCCGCGCGGACGGGTTGGCGTTCTTCAAGTCGTGGATCAGCTGCGCGAGATCCTCGATCGAGTAGATGTCATGGTGCGGCGGCGGCGAGATCAGGCCCACACCGGGAGTCGAGTGCCGCACCTCGGCGATCCACGGGTAGACCTTGCTTGCCGGAAGCTGGCCGCCCTCGCCGGGTTTGGCGCCCTGGGCCATCTTGATCTGGATGTCGGTGCAGTTGCTCAGGTAGTGCGAGGTGACGCCGAAGCGGGCCGAGGCGACCTGCTTGATCGCGCTGCGCCGCCAGTCACCGTTGGCGTCGCGGTCGAACCGGCTGACGTGCTCGCCGCCCTCACCGCAGTTCGACCGGCCGCCGAGCCGGTTCATCGCGATCGCGAGTGTCTCGTGCGCTTCGGCGGAGATCGAGCCGTAGCTCATCGCGCCGGTTGAGAAGCGCTTCACGATCTCGCTAGCCGGCTCGACGTCGTCCAGCGGGATCCGCTTGCGTCCCTCACGGAATTTCAGCAGCCCGCGCAGCGAGGCCATCCGCTCACTCTGGTCGTCGATCAGCCGGGTGTACTCCTTGAAGATCTCGTACTGACCGGTGCGAGTGGAGTGCTGCAGCTTGAACACGGTGTCGGGGTTGAACAAGTGGTATTCGCCTTCGCGGCGCCACTGATACTCCCCGCCCACCTCGAGCTCGCGGTGCGCGCGTTCGTCGGGCCGGTCCAGGAAGGCCAGCGAATGCCGGGTCGCCACGTCGGCGGCGATGTCGGCCAGCGTGATTCCGCCGGTGGGACAGGTCAATCCGGTGAAGTACTCGGCGAGAACGTCTTCGT